>JBCCHR010000120.1:0-8365 GCA_039028655.1 Bacteroidota bacterium | reverse complement strand
GTCTTGATTTCCTCAGCCGTATTATTATTCCGATCAGGAACCGGAATAGTGGCCCAGTTGGGTTCAGCAGGTAATGCGGTAGTATCTGTAGCATCCTCCATGAGGCGATCAACAACTTCAGAAGCCGTTCGTCCTAAGTGTCTCTCGATTTCAGAAGGAGATGCTCCAAAGCCTGTTCTTCGCAGAAGATGGCAAAGCTTTCTTTTATCCAATGGCAGCGTATACGGCTCAAGCGCCCCCGCGACTCGTCAACCCCCCCGCGAGCGCCCTCTTGTGACTAGCTAACGCGGCACCGCAACCCGTCAACCCCGCGAGCGCCCCTTTGTGATTAGTCAACGCGCCCCCGCGACTCGTCAACCCCCCGCGAGCGCCCTCTTGTGACTAGCTAACGCGGCACCGCGACCCGTCAACCCCGCGAGCGCCCCTTTGTGATTAGTCAACGCGCCCCGCGAGCGCCCGTTTGTAGCTGGTTAATTGGTCTACGAATCCCTGGACGGAACCAACTATGAAGGACCGGGAATCCCAGCGGATGTCGACATCAATTCTCCCAGAGAAACACAAGATTTTCTGAGAAGTGTCATGGACGCCCTGGGTAACACGGGAGATCCCGCGATCGAAAAGGCGATCAAGTTAATTAATCGTTAACCCCTCCCATGCCGGGCGGTATTTGGTTATCTTATTGGTCTAAATAACAACGCCATGAGATTTGTGATTGCCATGTTCGCCCTGCTGCTCATCGCAGGTTGTAAGGATACCCCTCCACCTATTGAGAATTCGGAACCTGAGAAGAAGGCATTGGAAATTCCTCCCTTCGACCCGGTCGAATGGGCAGCCGAAGACTATCGCATCGACGATCAGCATTCGTATATCGGATTCAAGATCAAGTACTTCGGATTCAGTCCGGTGCGGGGTCGATTCGATACCTTTAATGGTTATGTATTCTACGATCCCGACCAAATAAGCCAAACCCAAATGTCGTTATTCATCGATGTGAACTCGATCAACACTGGTAACGATCGTCGGGATGGCGACCTGATCACCGGAAGTGCCTGGTTCAACGAAAGTGAGCATCCTAAAATAACCTTCTATAGCACGGCTGTGATCCCGGGCGAAGATGGTTCGTTCGAACTCGTTGGAGATTTTAGCATGAATGGTATCACCCGTGAACTATCAATACCCTTTGAACCACCCACGCGAATAAGTCGGGATTTTGCCCACAACGAGCAGGTCGATTATTCGGCTCGTTTGGTGATCGACCGTAAGGAGTTCGGTATCAACGGAGGCGATTTTTGGGACACCGTCTTGGAAGAAGGCGTTACCCAGCTATCCGATGAGGTCGAAATTGAACTGGACATCCATACCCGTAGACCCGACTATATCAAACGCTACGACGATCTCGAGGCAGGAAATGTGCGGAAGATAGTGTTGGACGCCTTTGCCAACCAGGGCCGGGAAGTGGGCTTGGACAGCTTACAACACTACAAGGCTATGAAGGACAGTCCGCTTACTTCAGGGGCCCTGTCTACCATAGGCAACACCCTGCTTGCCCGAAACCAATTAGAGGATGGTCTTGCGGTTTTCGAAGCGGCGAGGGAACTGTATCCGGACCGGGTCTCCTACCCCATGGATACAGGCGTATTGTATCTTCTTCAGAATGAAAAAGAGAAAGCCAGGAAGCAATTCGATTCTTTGCTGGAAGCCGACCCTTACGCAATCCGCGCGAAAGCCTATTTGCGCCTGTTGGATGCCAAGAAATAGACCATACTTGGCGACGCTTATTTTCAGCGCTAGTACGATAGTTTCAGAATAAAAAAGTATACTTGCAACATGCTTTTCAACTCGCTTGATTTTGCGCTTTTTCTACCACTGGTATTTCTGCTTTACTGGTTTGTAACCCCTAAAAATCTGAAACTGCAGAATCTGCTCGTCTTGGTGAGCAGCTATGTGTTCTATGGCTGGTGGGATGCCCGTTTCCTGGTTCTTATTGCCTTTAGTACTTGCATCGACTTTTGGGTGGGCAACCAGCTACGACGTGCTCACAAGACCAGTCATCGCAAAGCCTTACTCTGGACGAGTATTGTTGTAAACATAGGGATGCTGGGTTATTTCAAATACGCCAATTTCTTCATCGAGAATTTTATCTCTGCCTTTGCCTCATTCGGTATCGAGATGCACTACAGTTCACTGCAGATCATCCTACCGGTGGGAATAAGTTTTTACACCTTTCAAACACTTAGTTATACCATTGACGTGTACCGCAAAAAACTGGAGCCTACCCGGGATTTCGTAGCCTTTGCTGCCTTTGTAAGCTTCTTTCCCCAATTGGTGGCCGGCCCGATCGAACGAGCCACAAACCTCCTCCCTCAATTTTACGTAAAACGAACATTCTCTTACGACAATGCCGTGCTGGGGATGCGCCAGATTCTTTGGGGATTCTTCAAGAAATTGGTGATTGCCGACAATTGTGCCAAATATGCCAATATTATTTTCGACAGCTCCGCCGATCACAACGGAAGTACCCTGGTCGTAGGCGCCGTCCTGTTTGCTTTTCAGATCTACGGCGATTTTTCTGGCTATAGCGATATCGCCATTGGAACGGCTCGTTTGTTTGGGTTCGACCTCAAGCAAAATTTTGCCCACCCCTATTTTTCACGAGATATTGCCGAATTCTGGAGGCGATGGCACATATCACTATCCACGTGGTTTCGGGATTACGTGTACATACCCCTGGGTGGCAGTCGCGTAGGCAAGATCAAAACCGTGAGAAACGTATTCATCATCTTCCTGGTAAGTGGATTCTGGCACGGTGCCAATTGGACCTTTATCGCTTGGGGAGGGCTGCACGCCTTATTCTTCGTACCGTTGCTATTGGTGCAAAAAAACCGACGATACCTGGCCGTAGTCGCCCAGAATAGCTGGCTACCCAGCTTCCGTGAAGCGATCCAGATGGGGATAACCTTTTTGCTGAGCACCTTTGCCTGGATATTTTTCAGGGCCGAGAATATTGATCATGCCTTCGAGATCATTGGAATTATTTTTTCTGAAGCCTCCCTGGCTGCACCGCAAGTCTTCCCGCTCAAGGTAATCGTATACATCGCGTTGTTTGTGGCTATGGAGTGGCTGGGAAGAAGACAAAAATTTGCCATTGAAGACCTGTCGTTTCTCAACCGACCCTTGCGTTGGATCTTTTATCTGGGCTTATTACTCACCATCTATTTCCTGGGTCGATTTTCGCAGGAGATCGAATTTATTTATTTTCAGTTCTAGTCGTGAAGCGCTTTCTGCTACATATAGCCCACTTTAGTTGCTACCTTTTGGCTGCCAATCTGCTATGCTACTGGGCCAACCAAAAGCTTTATTTTGATCGCTATAGTACCTTTGATGGAAGGTACGATACCTATCTGGTAGCCGATTCACATGGACATAGCCTCGATACCCTCACCAATGCCTTCGGAATTTTCAATTTTTCCGATCCCAGCGACTCCTACAAAGACATGCTGCGCAAAGTAAAATACGCGCTCCGTAATTCCGAAGTAAAAAGAATATTGATCGCTGCCGATCATCATACCCTCACCACCTATCGGGAGACCAACAACAACCTCGACCGATCCGCAATCTATGCCTCACGCGAGGATTACCCTTCCTGGTACGCTAGTTTCAACGAACGATACCTGCAACGATATGTGCCGCTCATCCATGGCAAAAGCAGGGATGCCCTGCTTATGCACATTAAAAGCTTATGGAGCAATACCTCGAGGAACAAATCGCATTGGGCCGATGCCAGCCGGGAGTACCGAATGTCAAGAGCCAGACTGCGTGCCGGAATTCATTATGGAGCCTCCAAACGCTCCAAGGAAATGGAAGCGCTGCTCACTGAAATAATACAACTATGCAAGCAGCAGGGTGTCGAAGTGATGGGACTTAAGTTCCCACTGTCCCCCGAATACAGAGAAGCCACCAACGGTCTGGGATATGCGCCAGACAGGATCTTTGAAAAGGCCGGAGTTGAGCTTTTGGATTTTCGTGCAATACTTAACCGGCCAGAAGATTTTCGTGACCAGGACCATGTGAGCGAAACCGGCGGACGTAAACTGCTTCCTGTAATCGACCAATACTTGAACCAACCTTAGGAGATGCGGAGTCCGTTTGGCACGGCTTTGTTGGGTGCCAGCAAAGTAACATTGGCGCCATCTACAGCTCCCAAAACCAGACACTCACTCATGAAAGGGCCTATTTGTTTCTTCGGAAAATTGACGACGGCCACCACCTGCTTGCCCATAAGTTCTTCCAAGCCGTAAAAGGCCGTGATCTGGGCCGACGACTTTTTAATACCCATCTCGGTTCCAAAATCGATCCACAACTGATAGGCCGGGTTGCGGGCTTCCGGGAAGGTTTTTGCCTCCACAATAGTACCCACGCGCATTTCTACTTTCTCAAATTCAGACCAGCTAAGATTCATTCTGTAAATTTGTAACCAAGATAGTAAATTTGCGACCTATCTTGTACTTTAGAATTCCTACTTAAAATTCAACATACAATTATGGCTTTAACTCCGTCCAACATGCTTGAGCTTGGCACTTCGGCCCCAGAATTCACATTGATCGACGCGGTGTCTAACAAACCGGTTTCCCTTGCCGATGTACGTGGTGAAAAGGGAACGGTGGTGATGTTTATATGCAATCATTGCCCTTTTGTGATCCATGTGAACGAGGAGATCGTTCGAGTTGCTAACGACTATCACGTAACTGGTTTTGGATTTGTTGCGATAAGTAGTAATGACGTGGAGAAGTATCCACAGGATGGTCCGCAACTCATGTGGGAAACGGCCCGCAAAAATAACTATCCCTTCCCTTACCTTTACGACGAGACCCAGGAAATAGCCAAGGCCTATGACGCTGCCTGCACACCGGATTTCTATGTGTTCGATGCCGAACTGAAGTTGGTTTACCGCGGACAACTGGACAATTCCCGACCCGGAAATCGCATCCCCGTAAACGGTCGCGACCTGAGAGAATCGCTTGATAACATCCTGAATAACAGCCCGCAACGAGAGGACCAAAAACCCAGCATGGGCTGTAACATCAAATGGAAGTAGGGCCTTGAAAACACCCTTTTAAAATTCTCATATATTCCTCACAACGGCCCTCATTTGTTTCTCACAATACTTGGGCAGGGAGTAATTAAGATGAATCTTTGGACAGATACTTTTTTTGTCCCATGAAAGTCTTAACCTTATTCCTACTCCTATTTAGTTACATAAGTGTTGCCCAACACACATTTTCGATCGTCGCCGTAGATACCGCTACCGGCGAGATCGGAAGTGCGGGAGCAACCTGCATCGCAGCCGAGGACGGAGCCCTTGCCATTAGCGACGTGGTTTTAGGAGTAGGTGCTATTCACACCCAATCATTTTGGAACCCGACCAATCAGGCCAATGCCCGAGTTCGAATGGAGGCGGGCGATTCGCCTCAGGAGATCATCGATTGGTTGGTCGCCAACGACGTGAACGGAGATCCATCAGCGCGGCAGTACAACATTGTAGATTTGAACGGAGGGAGCCCAAGAAGCGCTGCCTATACCGGTCCCAATTGCTTTGCTGAGTTTATCCATATCACAGGACCTAACTATGCGATCGCAGGAAATATCCTGATCTCTGAAGATGTGGTAAATGATATGGAAACTGCCTTTTTAAACACCAACGGTACACTGGCCGATAAGCTGATGGCGGCCTTACAGGGTGCCAAGCGTCCAGGAGCCGACGAGCGCTGTTTGAGTGACGGCGTGAGTTCCAAATCGGCTTTCTTACGAGTGGCCGACCCGACCGATACCGACAGCAGTTACGGGAACCTGTCCCTCGACCTGAACGTTTGGGTGACCTCTACGGTGTTCGAACCCATCGATGCACTGCAAAAAGCCTACGACAATTTCTTGAGCAATGGTCCCGAGAATGAGCTCGCAGGCCAAATCCAGGTAGCACCCAATCCGGCTAATGACAGGGTAACCATACGTTCCTACCAACAAACTATCACCGGCTTCGAGCTGGTGGATATCCAGGGCAGAGTGATCTTTGAAGGATCCATTGATAGCCCGCAAAATCGAATTTTGATAGAGGTTTCTTCATATCCCGAAGGGCTGTACTTTTTGAATGTATTCGAAAATGGACAGCCACTCGGGACTAAGAAGTTGCTGATTCAACGACAATAGTTTTTAGATTAGTTCTTAGTTATTATTATTGACAAAAAAAACGCAGACCCTTCGGTCTGCGTTTTTGCTTTATGCAATGGTATTCTTGATATGCGCGAAATGGTGCATGCTGTGCCAGGAATACATCAGGGCCAGTTCCTTGAGGTTCATGCGGGCACCGGTCTCAGGATGACGTAGGGTACGATTCCACTGTTCTTCCGTTAGAGATCTCAATAAATACACCAAACGCCTGTGTACTGCTTCCAGATGATCGATACTCCAGGCAACGGGAGTGGCCTGGTAGTCGCCTACCTCAGCCCATGAGGCTTCGTTATAGGCTTTGATCATGGGATCGTCCTCGGTGAGGGCCCACTTAAAGCGCGTATAACTGTTGTGATGGCTATCGGCTACGTGATGTACCACCTGTTTCAGGGTCCAGCCTCCTTCCCGGTATGTGGTATTCAGCATCTCCTCGTTCAGGGTTCTCACCGTCTCACGAAGATTTTCGGGAAAGATCTCGAGTATAGTGATCGATTCATTCAAAAGTGCGTCTGAAATGGTTTCGGGTATTTGAAATCTTCCAATCGGGTAACGTAGTTTTTCTAGATTCATGGGTGCGCCAACAGGTATTAGGATTCGACAAAACAATTTCAGCTAAAATAAAAAAACGCCCTCCTTGGGAAGACGTTTTCTATTTATTTTCTGAACAGTTTATAAACTATTTCACGCCCATGAGCTCGACGTCAAAAATAAGAGTTGCATTGGGTGGAATCACGCCACCTGCCCCGCGTGCGCCATAAGCCAGATCGGACGGGATCACAAAACGAGCCTTGTCGCCCACTTTAAGTAGCTGGATGCCTTCATCCCAGCCGGCGATCACATTGCCCATACCAACCGGAAATTCGATTGGATTTCCACGCTTGTACGAGTTGTCGAATTCCGTTCCATTGGGGAAGGATCCCTTGTAATGCACCGAAACGGTACTCCCTTTGGTTGCTTGGGCTCCGTCGCCCTTCTGAATGATCTGGTAACGCAAACCACTTTCTGTCTGATCGAATCCTTCGGAGAGGGAACGAAGCATTTCTTCCTGCGATTTTCGGGCAGCAGCTTCGCGCTCTGCCTTCGCACCGTTGAATTTTCTGAACGATTCCACGGCGTTCCACGCCTGTGCCTCTTCACCTACACGAATGATCTCCACCTTTTGCATGGTATGTCCCTGGGCAACACTATCTACTACCTCCTGTCCTTCGACTACGTGACCAAATACGGTGTGTTTGTTATCCAGCCAATCGGTTGGAACATGGGTAATGAAGAATTGGCTTCCGTTGGTTCCCGGGCCTGCGTTGGCCATCGAAAGTATACCCGGGCGATCGTGCTTGAGATCCGGATGGAATTCGTCGTCGAACTTGTAACCGGGTCCCCCGGCTCCTGTTCCGTTGGGATCACCCCCCTGGATCATAAAATCCGGGATCACACGGTGAAACTTGAGACCGTCGTAGTATGGAGTACCCTGTGGTTTGGCATCGTTCTCAAGGTTCCCCTCGGCCAGGGCAACGAAGTTCCCAACTGTACCTGGTGTTTTATCGTGGGTTAATTTTACAAGGATCTCTCCTGCTTCTGTGGTGAATTTGGCGTAAATACCGTCTTGCATTTTGTTTTTGGTTTAATGAATATAGAGGCATCAAAGCCCTTAAAATGAGGTGGCAAAGTTACATCTTTTTGATGTCTTTTTGGGATGAATCAGTTAAAATGAAAACCTTTCCATCAGTGGTTCAAACCAACCGATCAAGGACGGGGAACACACTTCAGCAAAAAACTAAAACCTAAAGGAGCGTTCCGTGTAATTAGTAGTATATTTATTTCTGAAAAAATTAGGGTGGTTTGAACGAATAGCCCACTGATTTCAGCAATAAAAACAAAGCCTAAAACTCGTGCAAATGAGTATCAAGAACTCCCTGAAAGCTGCCATGAATAAGCTCCCCTACGTAAGGAGTCTATACCAAAGCAAGCTGCGACTAGAAGCGGAAAAAAAGGAATACTGGGACAACGCTTACTACCCACCCGGCCATTTTCATTCACCATTAGTGGCAGTGGACGAGATCCGGGAACGAGAATCCGAGATCTGGAAAACCGAAGATAACGGCGACATAGCGGGCATCGATATGCATGCCTCCCACCAAAT
>JBCCHR010000119.1:0-8377 GCA_039028655.1 Bacteroidota bacterium | reverse complement strand
TAAAAGTGGGAGATCGTCCCGGAGGATACACACGTATCATTAAGCTCGGGAATCGACTGGGTGATAATGCCGATATGGCGATGATCGAGTTGGTAGACTATAACGAGCTATACAATGCCGGAAAGCCTGCCAAGAAGAAATCGACTCGAAGAAGTCGTCGAGGCGGAAGCAAAGCCGTCGCGCCGGCCATCGATTCCCGAGCTTAATGATACGTGTGTATCCTCCGGGACGATCTCCCACTTTTACCGCTACCTCTCTAAACAGTTCGGTGACGGCTTCCTTCTGGCGAAGTCTCGACATAACAATACGACGGTTGTGAGTCGTGTCTTCTTTTGACTTGGTTACCAAAGGCTCTACAAAACGCTTCAGCGCCTTGGCTTTGGCTACGGTCGTATTGATTCTCTTGTGTTCAATCAGGGAACAGGCCATATTGGCTAGCATCGCCTTTCTATGGGCTGTTTTTCTACCTAAGTGATTTACTTTCTTTCCGTGTCTCATGACGTTTTTAATTTAATCATCATCTTGCTCGACCCACTCTGGGGAGCAAAATATGATGGATTAGTCTTTATCTAATTTATATTTTGAAAGGTCCATTCCGAAGTTTAGTCCTTTCACGTTTACCAATTCTTCTAGTTCGGTCAACGATTTCTTACCGAAGTTTCTGAATTTCATCAGATCGTTCTTGTTGTAAGAAACCAGATCACCTAAGGTATCCACCTCTGCAGCCTTCAAACAGTTCAATGCACGAACTGAAAGGTCGAGGTCGATCAATTTGGTTTTCAGCAACTGGCGCATGTGAAGTGATTCTTCATCATACGTTTCAGTTTGTGCGATCTCATCGGCCTCCAACGTAATGCGCTCATCGCTGAACAACATAAAGTGGTGGATAAGCGTCTTAGCCGCCTCGGTCAACGCATCTTTTGGATGAATAGATCCGTCGGTGATGATTTCGAACACCAATTTCTCGTAGTCGGTCTTTTGCTCAACACGGAAATTCTCGATGCTGTACTTTACATTTTTGATCGGGGTGTAGATCGAGTCTGTGAAGATGGTTCCCAAAGGTGCATTGGCCTTCTTATTCTCTTCAGCAGGAACATATCCTCTACCCTTTTCAATCGTGATCTCGAAGTTAAGATTCACTTTAGAATCCATGTTACAGATCACCAACTCCGGATTCAACACCTGGAATCCTGAGATGAATTTCTGGAAATCGCCAGCAGTAAGCTGCTCTTGTCCAGAAACGGAGATCGTTACGGTCTCGTTATCGATCTCGTCTATTTGTCTTTTGAAGCGAACTTGCTTCAGATTTAAAATAATTTCTGTTACATCCTCCACAACACCAGCGATCGTCGAGAACTCGTGATCCACCCCTTCGATACGAACCGAAGTGATCGCGAATCCTTCCAAAGAGGAAAGTAGAACTCGTCTTAGTGCGTTACCAATGGTCAATCCATAGCCTGGTTCCAAAGGGCGAAATTCGAATTTCCCTTCGAAATCGGTCGAATTGATCATGATAACTTTATCAGGCTTTTGAAAACTAAATACTGCCATAATTTGACTCGTGTGGTTTTTAATTACTTAGAATACAATTCTACGATGAACTGCTCGTTGATGTTTTCGGGGATCTGCAAACGCTGAGGTACAGAAACAAAAGTTCCTTCTTTCTTCTCAGTGTTCCAAGTGATCCACTCATATACATGACTGGCGTTTGCCAATGAATTCTCAACGGCTTCCAAAGATTTCGACTTCTCTCTTACCGCAACTACGTCACCGGCCTTCAGTTGGTAAGAAGGAATATTCACCTTTTCTCCGTTCACAGTAATGTGACGGTGAGATACCAATTGTCTGGCGGCGCTTCTACTTGGGGCAATACCCATTCGGTAGACCACGTTGTCCAATCGAGACTCACATAACTGTAGCAATACCTCACCGGTAATTCCAGGCGCGGCGGTTGCTTTTTTGAACATATTTCTGAATTGACGCTCCAGGATACCATAGGTATATTTGGCTTTTTGTTTTTCGGCCAATTGGATGGCGTATTCAGATTTCTTACCTCTCCTACGGTTGTTACCGTGTTGTCCAGGAGGGTAATTTCTTTTTTCGAACGACTTATCGTCTCCGAAGATTGCTTCCCCGAACTTTCGGGCTATTTTAGTTTTTGGACCAGTATATCTTGCCATTTTTTAGTTTGAATTGTGAAGGGAAAACTAAATTAAGGTCTTACGTTATCCTCTAGTTTCCGAATTCCTTCTCGTTATACTTATTAATTATACTCTTCTTCTTTTAGGAGGTCTGCATCCGTTATGTGGCATTGGAGTTACGTCGATGATCTCGGTTACCTCGATACCAGAATTGTGGATGGAACGAATGGCAGATTCTCTACCATTTCCAGGTCCTTTTACATAAACCTTTACTTTACGAAGACCTGCCTCGTGTGCCACACCAGCTGCATCTTCAGATGCCAACTGAGCCGCATAAGGAGTGTTTTTCTTAGATCCTCTAAAGCCCATCTTTCCGGCAGAAGACCAAGAGATCACATCTCCATTTTTATTGGTTAACGAAATGATAATGTTATTGAAGGAAGCGGTGATATGTGCTTCACCGGTCGACTCCACATGTACCTTACGTTTTTTTGAACTTTTTGAGCTAGACTTTGCCATATCTCTAGTGATTATTTAGTTGCTTTCTTCTTGTTAGCAACAGTTTTACGTTTTCCTTTTCTCGTTCTCGAGTTATTCTTGGTACGTTGTCCTCTTAGCGGAAGACCCGTTCTGTGACGAATACCTCTGTAACATCCAATATCCATTAAGCGCTTGATGCTTAATTGAACTTCGCTACGTAGCTCACCTTCGATCTTGTACGAGCCAACAGCTTCACGAATGGCTCCGATCTCATCATCGTTCCACTCATTTACTTTTTTGTCCTCGTTCACTCCGGCTTTATCCAATATATCCTTCGCACGGCTTCTACCGATTCCGAAGATATACGTTAACGCGACTACACCCCTTTTCTGTTTAGGGATATCTACACCTGCGATTCTTGCCATAACTTATCCTTGTCTTTGTTTGAACCTTGGGTTCTTTTTGTTAATTACATACAATCTACCGTTTCTGCGTACGATCTTGCAGTCGGCACTTCTTTTTTTAACGGATGCTCTTACTTTCATCAGTTCTAATTTTTATTTAGATAGGAACGAAAAACTCGTCCTTAGTATCTATACGTTATTCGAGCCTTAGTGAGATCATAAGGACTCATTTCCAATTTTACCTTATCCCCCGGCAATAGTTTGATATAATGCATTCGCATCTTACCCGAAATGTGGGCCGTTACGATATGTCCATTTTCCAATTCTACTCGAAACATCGCGTTCGACAGCGCTTCGACGATGGTTCCATCTTGTTCTATTGCGGGTTGTTTTGCCATAATTATGCTACTGCTTTTCGGTTCTTACCACTTTTCATCAGACCGTCGTAGTGACGATTCAACAGGTACGAATTCACTTGCTGCATGGTATCGATCGCCACACCTACCATAATGAGTAGAGAGGTACCACCATAGAACAAGGCCCATCCTGCCTGAATATTCATCAATTTCACAACGAACGCAGGGAACACAGCCACCAACGCCAGGAAGATAGATCCTGGTAGGGTGATCTGAGACATGATGCGATCCAGGTATTCGGCCGTATCACTTCCCGGCTTGATCCCCGGGATAAATCCACCACTGCGTTTTAGGTCGTCTGCCATTTTATTGGTAGGCACCGTGATCGCCGTGTAGAAATAGGTAAATATGATGATGAGGATCGCGAAGGTAACATTGTACCACAATCCAAAAATATCACTAAAAGTCGCCAAAACAGATTGTGCCCACGCTCCGTCGGACAATCCGGCTACGGCCGATGGCACAAACATCAACGCCTGGGCGAAGATAATTGGCATTACCCCGGAAGCATTGAGCTTTAACGGAATGAATTGCCTTGCACCAAAAATGTTCTTCTCATAACCTCCACTTGCAGTTCTTCTGGCATATTGTACCGGAATCTTGCGAACGGCCAATACCAACATCACACATAACAGGATGATCACAAACCAGATCACTAGTTCGATCAATACCAACATGATAGAGCTGGACCCCAATTCCTCAACAAACGATTGTGGAAGTGTAGCAATGATTCCCACCATGATCAGGATGGAGATACCATTCCCGATTCCTTTGTCGGTGATCTTTTCTCCCAACCACATGGCGAAGATACATCCGGTCACCAGAATAAGAATGGACGAAACATAAAAAGTTGGAGTAAGTCCCAATACAAATGCCTATGGTGGCACTCCTAAGAAATGCATTCCTGCAATGTAACTAGGTGCCTGTACCAAACAAATACCGATGGTCAACCAACGGGTAATTTGCGTGATCTTCTTTCTCCCGCTCTCTCCTTCTTTTTGTAGTTTCTGAAGATATGGTACGGCAATTTGCATCAACTGCACCACAATGGATGCAGAGATATATGGCATAATACCCAAGGCAAAAACCGAAGCCTTTGCAAAGGCACCTCCTGTAAATGCGTTCAATAAGCTTCCAATTCCACCTCCTTCGAAGTTCCCCTGAAAGTTTCCTAACAGGTCTCCGTCTATACCAGGTAAGGGAATTTGCGCTCCAAAACGATATACCAACAAAAGACCCAGGGTAACCACAATGCGGTTACGAAGCTCCTCGATCTTCCATACATTTTTTATGTTCTCAATAAATTTCATCCTATCTTAAAAATTACAATTCTACCGCTTCTCCACCGGCTGCTTCGATAGCGGCTTTGGCAGTAGCTGTGAATTTATGAGCAGATACTTTTAGTTTGGCCTTCAACTCTCCTCTTCCAAGGATCTTCACCATTTCGTTCTTACCGGCCAATCGCAGACTTACCATCGTATCGAAGTCTACTGCGTCTTTGATCTTTTTGTTATCCACCAAGTTCTGAAGGGTATCCAGATTCACACCTTGATACTCTTTGCGATTGATGTTTTTGAAACCAAACTTAGGAACACGACGTTGCAACGGCATCTGCCCTCCTTCAAACCCTAATTTCTTAGAGTAACCAGAACGAGATTTAGCCCCTTTGTGTCCACGGGTAGCTGTTCCGCCTTTACCAGAACCTTGCCCGCGACCTACGCGCTTCCCTTGTCTTTTAACTGAACCTTCAGCTGGTTTTAAGTTACTTAAATCCATTTTCGAATATCTTATTTGGTTTCAACAGAAACCAGGTGATTAACTTTTTTTATCATACCAAGAATGTTTGGCGTGTCCTTATGCTCAACTACTTGGCCAATTCGCTTCAAACCTAAGGCTTCAAGCGTTCTTTTTTGGTTCTGAGTACGGTTGATCGCACTTCTCACCTTTGTTACTTTGATCTTTGCCATGGTCCTTTCGATTATCCGTTAAACAATTTTTCAAGGGAAATTCCTCGTTGCTTGGCTACGGTTTGAGCACTTCGCAATTGCAACAGTGCATCGAAGGTCGCCTTCACCACGTTGTGTGGGTTCGAAGATCCCTGGGATTTTGATAATACATCGTGAATTCCCACTGCTTCCAACACTGCACGAACGGCACCACCGGCAATTACCCCGGTACCGGGAGCGGCTGGCAACAAGGTTACTCGTGCACCACCATACTTCCCTTTTTGCTCGTGAGGCAGGGTAGCTTTATTCAAAGGAATACGCACCAAGTTCTTTTTAGCATCTTCGATCGCTTTGGCAATAGCACTGGCCACGTCTTTCGACTTACCTAATCCTTGCCCAACGACTCCGTTCTCATCACCTACTACGACGATGGCCGAAAATCCAAAAGCTCTACCCCCTTTGGTTACCTTGGTTACACGTTGTACCCCAACCAATCGGTCTTTCAATTCCAGACCACCGGGCTTCACTGTTTCTACGTTTTTATAATCTTGATACATACTCTTTAGAATTTTAGACCGCCTTCGCGGGCTCCTTCAGCCAATGATTTAACTCTTCCGTGGTACAGGTAACCACCTCGGTCGAAAGTAACACTTTCCACACCGGCTTTCACCGCTTTAGCGGCAATGGCCTGCCCCACCATTTTCGCTGCCTCGGTCTTGTTCACTTTGGAAGCGTCGATGTCTTTGTCTCTTGAAGATGCAGCTGTAATCGTGTTTCCACTCACATCGTCAATAAGTTGCGCATAGATTTCTTTATTACTTCTGAATACCGCCAGGCGAGGACGCTGCTGCGTACCTGATACCGACTTTCTAATTCTGAAGCGAATGCGATCTCTTCTATTACTTTTAGATAATGCCATAACTTAATTTCTTATGCAGATTTACCTGCTTTTCTTCTGATTTCTTCCCCAACAAACTTGATACCTTTCCCTTTATATGGTTCCGGCTTGCGGAAGGCACGAATCTTCGCCGCTACCTGTCCAACCAATTGTTTGTCGTGAGACGTTAGTTTTACAATAGGATTCTTTCCTTTCTCACTTACCGTTTCCACTTTAACCTCGGGAGCGATATCCATCACAATATTGTGAGAGAATCCAATCGCCATATCCAATTTCTGCCCCTGGTTGCTGGCACGGTAACCAACTCCTACTAGTTCCAATTCTTTGGTCCATCCCTTAGATACACCTTCGATCATATTGAAAATAAGTGCGCGGTACAAACCGTGCTTCGATCGGTGTTCTTTAGAATCAGACGGACGCTCTACGATCACGTTTCCGTCTTCCACTTTTGCGCTGATCCCGGAAATATCCTGGCTCAACTCGCCTAATTTCCCTTTCACGGTAACTACGTTGTCATTAACTTCAACGGTTACACCTTCGGGAATTGCTACTGGGTTTTTACCTATTCTTGACATTGCTAGTCTTTAATTTATTAGTAAACGTAACAAAGTACCTCTCCACCTACATTCTGGTTGGCAGCTTGCTTACCCGTCATTACTCCTGCTGAAGTAGATACGATGGCAATTCCCAAACCATTCAAAATACGAGGCATTTCTTTGGCTCCTGAGTACTTACGTAAACCTGGTGTACTAATTCTTTGTATTTTCTTGATCACCGGATCCTTGGTAAGTTTGTCGTATTTCAAGGCAATCTTGATCGTTCCCTGAGGACCTTTGTCATCCTCGAACTTATAGCTCAAGATGTACCCCTGATCAAACAAGATCTTGGTAATCTCTTTTTTCAAATTTGAAGCGGGCACCTCTACAACGCGGTGTCCGGCTTTCACTGCATTTCTAACCCTTGTTAGAAAATCTGCGATTGGATCTGTAGTCATTTATATTAATTTGCGGAAGTGGTTTTCGAATATCGCGTTCGAACCTACAACCAGTTTATAATTCTTACCAGCTGGCCTTTCTTACTCCGGGGATCAACCCTTTGTTGGCCATTTCACGAAACATCACACGAGAGATACCAAACTGTCTCATATATCCTTTTGGACGACCGGTCAGTTTGCATCGGTTGTGCATACGGATCGGAGAGGCGTTCTTTGGTAATTTCTGAAGTGCTTCGTAGTCACCGGCCTCTTTCAAAGCCTTGCGCTTCTCGGCGTATTTCTTTACGGTTCTTGCCCTTTTAACCTCGCGGGCTTTCATGGATTCTTTAGCCATATCTTAGTTCTTTTTAAAGGGTAGTCCCAGTTCAGATAATAATGATTTCGCTTCTTTGTCGGTGCTGGCAGAAGTAATGAACGTAATGTTCAATCCTTCGATCTTCTTTACCTTATCAATATCGATCTCAGGAAAGATGATCTGCTCTGTCACCCCAAGCGAGTAGTTTCCTCTACCGTCAAATCCTGTGGCTTTAATTCCACCGAAATCACGTACCCGAGGTAAAGCAGTAGTGATAAGTCTGTCTAGAAACTCATACATGCGCTCTCCTCTAAGAGTAACTTTCGCTCCAATTGGCATTCCTTTACGCAATTTAAAGGCAGCAACGTCTTTCTTTGAAATGGTAGGTACTGCTTTTTGCCCGGTAATGCTCGTTAGCTCTTCTACAGAATACTCGATCAATTTTTTATCGGCAACGGCGTTTCCAACACCACGTGATACAACGATCCCTTTTAGCTTAGGAACCTGCATTACGTTTTTGTAACCAAATTCATCGGTGAGTGCATTGATCACTCGATTCTTGTATTCTTCCTTAAGTCTTGGTGAATATCCCATAACTATACTTCTTGTTTCGATTTTTTAGCAAATCGTACTTTTTTACCATCCTCCATTTTGTATCCAACTCTGGTAGCTTCACCAGATTTAGGATCGATCAATGAAAGGTTTGAAATATGAATTGGAGCTTCCTTTTCAGTAATTCCACCCTGAGGATTTGCCGCACTTGGCTTCTCGTGTTTCTTTACCAGGTTCACCCCTTCAACAAT
>JBCCHR010000118.1:0-8380 GCA_039028655.1 Bacteroidota bacterium | reverse complement strand
TTTTACCTGTTCGAATAGTTCTTTAAAAGTATGATTACCATCGATGACGTCCCTGAGTACCAAGGTGTTGATATAGAACCCTATCTGATCTTCCAATGATTCATGCGGTCTGCCTGCCACCGGACTACCGATCACACTATCGGTTTCTCCGGTAAATCGATAAACCAGGACCTTAAACGCCATAAGCAGCCCCATGAAGAGCGTTCCGCCATGGCGGGTACTGAATGCCCGTAACCCATCTACATCCTCGGCAGCGATCACCGTATTGAGGGTTTCTCCGTTACTACTCTTTACAGCGGGTCGCAGCTTGTTGGTAGGTAACTCGTTGACCGCAATTTCACCTCCCAATTGATTCAACCAAAATTCTTTATGTCGTTGCAAGCGATCGCCCGATAATTGTTGGGTCTGCCAGGCTGCAAAGTCTTTGTACTGGATGGCCAACGGAGGCATTGCTTCATCTGTATTTCGATACTGCTGCATGACCTCATCACTAAGGAGCCCCATCGACCAAGCATCACCAATAATGTGATGCATGATAAAACTTAATTGATATTCGTCCTCGCTTACCTTAAGAAGACCTGCCCGCATTAAAGGCCATTGCGCCAAATCAAATGGTTGAGCGGCTGCGGAGTTGTGATAGTTGTCTGCGGCTTTGGCCGGATCCGATGTCCTTTGGAAATCCTGGTATTCCAGTTCAAAAGACACTGCTTCGACGGGGATCACCCATTGTTGAAGTTTTCCTTCAGGATTTTCCTTGAAAACTGTTCGCAATATTTCGTGACGTGCTATCGTTTGCCGGATGGCCGTCTGGAAACGCTTCATATCTATAGGCCCTTCTACAGGAACATTGGTGGCAATATTATAAGCCTGCGATGCACCTTCAAACTGACTCAACACCCAGATCCGGTATTGGGCGGGCGATAGATCATAGGACTCCTGCGGTGCTATTGGCACAATTCCCTCGTACCCCTCGCTGGCGTGACCATCGATCATTTGGGCCATTTCCTGCAAAGTGCTGTTTAGAAACAATTGTTGAAGCCCCACATCACTCTGGAATTCGCGATAGATCCTGGACTTTAGTCGAATTAACTTGATACTATTTCCTCCCAGGTGTAGGAAGTCATCGTTTCTTCCTATCCGTTCTGTGTCCAAAACATCCTCCCACAAATCAGCCAGTCGTTCTTCGGTAGCACCAAGAGGAGCTATAAAATTGGCGGTTGTCCTAATGCGTTCCTTCACCATGGCAGCCAATGCTTTGCTATCGGTCTTGCCATTAATGTTGGTAGGAAACTCCTTCATATGAATGAAATAGGCCGGCAATTCGTAACCCGATAAGTGGATACTGCAGTACTGCTTCAATTCATCCGTGCGCTCTTCCTCAGCAATATAAAAACACACCAGCTGCGAATCGAGTTCGCTCGTAGGATGCAGCAAGCACTTCACATCAGTTACTTTGGCCGCAGATCGGATATTCTGTTCGATGGCATTGAGATCGGCACGCACACCGTTTATCTTCACCAAACCATCTTCCCGCCCCAAAACAATCACATTTCTATCGGAATCGTAGGTACCGTAATCGCCTGTTCTATAAATAACGTCAGGATCATCGGTCAACGGATTCTGAACAAAAACCGCTGCGGTGGCCTCCTCAGCTTTGAAGTAACCCTTGGATAGGAATGGCGTCTTGATGTAAATACTTCCTTTTTCTCCAATGCGGCACAATTGTCCGGAAGCGTTGAGGAGAATGAGTGCGGTATTGGAAATGGGCTGTCCAACCGGAAGCACATCCGAAGGACTACCCAGCAAGGTTATGGGAATGCGATAGAAGGTCTTGACCAGGGTCGATTCGGTAGCTCCATAAAGATTGATAATCTGCGTCGCATCTCCCGCAACTTCCCTCCACTCGAGAATATCCCGATGGTATAATTTCTCTCCCGCCAGTAACAAGTAGCGAAGATCGCTCAACTTAGACGGCATGCTCAATGCTCTCGCCGCCACAGTCATTAACCGAAACAAGGTGGGAACGGTATGCAGCAAAGTGATCTGCTCCCGGGAAAGCCACTTCACAAATTGTGAGATGTCCTCTTTTCGCTCCTTGCCTGGCAAACACAGGGTCGCACCGTTGATGAGTGGCACGAAAATATCACGCAGTGAAGCATCAAAAGAGAAGGACGTGAGTTGCCCCACCCGATCCTCCGGGGTAATTCCCAGTTCTTTGGATTCCCAATGAACAAAATGACTCAAACTTTTGTGTGCGCCGAGGACCGCCTTAGGGATTCCGGTCGATCCTGAAGTAAAGAAAATGTAATTGGAGTCGTCTCCGTTAATATCGTTATCCGGATTGGTTGTTTCCAACTTGGCTGGAACGGCAATCTCCTGGTAGCTTCCATTCACTTCTTTTTTTATGCTGAAACTCATCCCGGCTTCCGTATCCCATTCAGCAACAATAATCCATGGTATAGAATGCTTGAATTGCGGGTGGTAGTGCTCAACGGTTTGCAATCGAGAAGGTGTGACTACCATGGCCTTTGGTTGCAATTGATCGAACAATTGGCGCCAATGATTCTCTCCATAGCGGGTATCCAGAGGAACGTAGATCGCACCCGATTTGAAAATTCCCAACATGGTAGCAACTTGTAAATGTCCTTCGTCCAACAGGGCGGCGCACAGGGATTCTTTATCCACACCCAAGTGCTTTAAAAGATGTGCGAATTGATTGGCTGCCAGATTCAGTTGTTGGTAGGACATCGAATCTCCATCCCACTCCAATGCATTGCGATGTGCATGTTCTTTCGCCTTCGATTCGAAGACGGTATGTACTACTTTCTTATTCATTGCAAACCAGGTTTTTATTCGATTTCTTTCGTTTTAAGTGCATCCTTCGGATTACTTCGTCTACCAGCACATCGGTGGCACCCAGGAACGGAATGGGGTCGTTGATATGGTTGAACCCTAATTGTACCTCCGTACAGCCCCCGATAATGAGATCCACCTGCCTGCTTTTGAGTAGGTCAACCGCTTCTTGAAAAAGATCGTAGGCTTCCTGTGTGGTTGGAGCCGATTTTAATCCACCCGGGCCGTAGACCGATCGCATGAATTTTTCTTCCTGTTCCTTAGCCGGAAGCGTGATCAATTCCAACGAGGTGTTTTTGAATTTATGCTGAAACAATTTGGACTGCAAGGTCCCGGTGGTCGCCAATAGACCCACCCGACGTACCGATCTGTATTGTGACAGGATCGCATCGTGAACCAGGTCGATGGGATTCAAAATATTTCTTCTTCGGAAAGATTCCATTTGATTGATAAAATAGAAGGAGGTAACGCAGGTCGAAACCACCAGGTCGGCACCCAGCAAATTCATCAAGTCTACCGAACGCCTTAGTTCGGGCATTGGAGACGCCTCGCCATACACGATCGATAAAGTCCGATCCGGGATTCGGCTATTGTTGTGAACAAAGAACTCCGGAAATTCCTGATCGCTGTGGGCCACAATGCTATTGGTAAGCTTGTCCAAAAACTCGAGACCAGCCCGTGTACCCATCCCGGATATCACTCCTAATTTTTTTCTTTCCTGCATATGTGCAATTGACTTGTCGAGCGTTGACGCCCGAATAGCACTAAAAGTCTTCGTTAATTGATGTGGTGAGTCCTTCCGAGAATAAATGTTGCTCATCGCGCTCGGCGTCATCCCGGATCTGTTCGCCATAAGATTCGATGGTCTGGTGGATGTTTGCCACCACCGCTTCTGCCATGAGTAGGAGGTCGTTCCACAATTGCTTGACGGCAGCTTTTTCGAACAGATCGGCATTGTAAACGATGCTGCAATCGACCTTCCCCCTGGAAGAGGTGAAGTAGAACGTAAGATCGTATTTGCTTTTCACCGCCTGTTCACCAAAGCCCAAACGCTCACTGTTTTGGTCGTCGCCGTTGTCGAAATTATTCACGCTGTCGTTCATGACCACCATCACATCAAAAAGCGGACTTCTCGTCAGGTCCTTCACTATATCCAGGTCTTCTACCAGCGCATCAAACGGATACATTTGATGTTCATGAGCCGCCAGTACCTGTTCTTTCACCTGCCCTAGCGTTTCCGAATAGGTGTTCTTCTCTTGTAGTTCCAATAACAGGGCCACTGTGTTCATATAACATCCCACCTGGTCGTGCAGGTCCTTGTGAACTCTTCCAGCCACAGGACTTCCAATAATCATCCGGTTCTGGAAGGAGCGGTGATAGAGTACCATACCCACCAAACTAAGGAGGTTCATGTAGAGGGAGGTCCCGCTATCTTTTACCAACTTCTGGAGATCTCCCAACAACGGATCCCGCAGCTCGCCTCTGAAAATTCCACCCGTATGCGATTTTAAGGCTGGTCGTTCATTGGCCAAATTGAGCGTTAGTTTTGGAATGGATCCCGCGAATAAATGGTTCCAATACGCTCTCGACTCGGCAAGATGTTCAGACTTGTTCGTTGCGAGCCATGACGCATAATCTTTAAATTGAATCTTCAACGGTGACAGAATTGCATCGGGGTCGCTTTCCAATAATTGGTATTGCGCCAAAAGATCCCTTGAGATCACGTCCATCGACCATCCATCACCAACAATATGATGCAAATTGTAATAGCAAATATGTTCCGCCTCGGAGATCGTAAGGATGGCGACACGTAGTAACGGTCCATGGGCAAGATCGAAGGCTTGGTACTTATCATGTTCGATATAGGTCATTGCCAAAGCAGATGCTTCCTCTTTCCCGCTATAGTTGATCTTTTCCACCTTAAAGTCGAAAGATCCCATCGGACTAACTTCCTGGCGGATCTCGCCAGTCTCTCTTTCTAGGAAGCGTGTCCTGAGTACTTCATGCCTTTCCACTACAAGGTATATGGCCCTCTCGAACAGGTCCAGGTTAATTGCTTCGTTCAGCCTAATGTGGGCTGGCATATTGTATGCTACCGAACCATCCTCAAACTGGCTGGCGATCCACAGCTGCCTTTGCGCATCGGAAAGAGGGTAGTCTGCCGCCTCCTTCACCAAAGGAATGGACTCGGAGCCCTCTTCAGTAGTTTGTGCTAGCCAAATGGCTTGAGCCCTTATGGTGGTATGTATAAACAAGTCGCGTATCTTGATTCGTACTCCAAAGGCTTCTGAATACCTCCGAATCAATTGCATGGCCTTGAGGCTATGCCCACCTAATTCGAAGAAATTGTTGGTCACCCCAATTTTTTCAAGACCCAGCACTTCTTTCCAAATTTCGGTCAATCGATACTCCATATGTGAAGCTGGTGGTATGAACGTACTTTGCCATTCGTCCAGGGCATCGATTACCGGCAGCGCTCGTTTGTCGACCTTGCCATTGGCTGTAAGTGGAATCCGTTCGATTCTCCTAAAGAATCCGGGAATCATATAGTCGGGGAGCGTTGCTCCAAGCCCAGTACTAATTGCCTCTCCGTCCAGCTCATTTTCGGCCACGTAATAGGCTACCAAAGTGGTTCCTGCTTCCCGTTGTTGTAGATCAACTACAGCCTGCTGCACCCCAGGAAGGTTGTTCAGCGCTACGGCAATCTCGGCCAATTCGACACGGTGACCCCTTATTTTTACTTGCTCATCTTTCCTTCCCAGATAGTCCATCGTACCATCGTGATCCCATCGCACCAGGTCGCCGGTCTTGTACATCAGGTTACCTTCGTCCATGGGATTTGAAACAAAAGAAACATCATTGAGTTCTGGTCGGTTGCGATATCCATTAGCCAATTGTGCTCCTGCCAAATACAGTTCACCCGGTACTCCTGCGGGCACTAAATTTAAGTAGTCGTCCAGCACATAGGCCTTCACATTTGGAGTGGGTCTACCAATTGGTACCACGGGTTTTTCGGTGTTTTCAAGCAACGCGCTGATACATCCAACTGTACATTCGGTAGGACCATATTCGTTCCAGATGCGTGCATTTATTCCGTAGAAATCAAAAACCTTTTGAACCGAGTCCCTGTTAAACGCCTCACCGCCCACAATAAAGGTCTTGGCGGTGGTACCCGTATATGGTTGCTCTTCGTCCATCATCCTGTCAAGAAGCACTTCCAAATGAGACGGTGTTAATTTAGCCACATCAAAGTCTTCGTTTCTTATCCAGTCCAAGACTTCCACCTCATGCTCGAACGACGGTAGGATGGTAATGGATCCTCCATGGCAAAGTGGCGTAAACAAGGTGGTTACCGTAAGATCGAATGCGATGGACGTAAACAATGCAAAGCGCAGCGGTCTGCCTTCCATATAGGTAGGTCCGGCATATTGTATATAATTGTGAAGTGCCGAATGCGAGATCATTACACCCTTTGGATTGCCGGTTGTCCCCGAAGTATAGATCATGTAGGCCAAGTCTTCCGGTTTCGGACTTTCCGCAATACGTCCCTCATCAAAATTCATCATCTCCAGCTCAAATGCCTCAATCAAAGTATTATCAATGCACAAGGCGCTATTGCTATCCTCTAAAATGAACGACACCCGTTTTGTGGGATCTCCCATCTCGATCGGTACATAAGCCGCCCCCAGCTTTAAAACAGCCAGGATGGCAGCCACAAGATTATTGGATCGCTTCAATTGAATGGCAACAATTTCGCCCTGCTGCACACCGTGTTGCGCTTTCAGGTAGTTGGCCATTCGATTACTTAGTAGATCCAGTTGGGCATAGTTAAGCTTTGTATCTCCAAATTGCAATGCCAAACTATTACCACGAACTCGTACCTGTTCCGCAAAGAGATCGAGAATGGTCTGGTTAGGATAAGCAGTTTCCGTTTGATTGAACGTTTGGAGGAGTTTTGTTTTTTCTTTTTCTGAAACCATTGGGATTCTACCCACTGCCTGGGTGGTGTCTTTAAACAATCGCTCCAGAAGCAATTGATAGCTACGGATCAATTGCTCGATCAAGGCCGAATCGTACAGGTCGGTATTGTATTCCACATTGAAGGTAAGGTACTCGCCAATCTCCGCAACACTAAATGCCAGATCGAATTTGGAGGCTCTGGCCCCGGAATGTTTTATGGTATCGATTTCGGCCTCATCCACCGTTTCACTCATGCCCGTCGCACTTCGATCTTGAAGTGTGAGCATCACGTCGAAAACCGCACTTCGTGAGGTATCATGGGGCAACTCCAATTCCTCCACAAGTCGATCGAACGGATACACCTGATGCTTATATGCCTCTAGGGTGCTTTCGCGAATGGTATCGAACAGCGATTCGAAACTTTGTGCTGGATCGATAGAATTTCGCAGCACCAGCGTATTGGCATAAAATCCAATCTGGTCTTCCAACTCCACATGAGACCTTCCGGCAACAGGGCTTCCAATGATCAGATCGTCTTGTCCGCTAAATCGATAGAGCAACACCTTTAGGGTAGCCAATACCGCCATAAACAGCGTCCCATCATGAGCCTTTGCGAACTGCTTGAGGTGTGCTGTGGCCGATGTACCAATAAAGCTGGTCATTGCTGCACCATGGCTTGTTTTTACCACCGGACGTACACGTCTGGAAGACAAGGAAAATAAGGGTAATGGTCCTGCCAACTTCTGCATCCAATAATCTCGATGCGTGTCAAATGCACCTTGCTCCAGTTGGTGTAGTTGCCATTCGGCGTAATCTTTATATTGTATGGGTAACTGCGGAAGTGAGCTGTTTTCTATGGCGTATTGATGCATCACATCGCGGATGAGCACCTGCATCGACCATTCATCACTTATGATGTGATGCACCTTGAAATAAAGGAACGTCTTGGTGGCCGAAGTCATTAACAGGCTGGCACGGATCAATTTTGAAGAGAGATCCATCGGCTCTCTTGTCTCCCGGGCGTCGTATTCTTGTAATAATTGCTCCGGGTTGGTCTCATTGGACAGATCGATCTCCTCAATTTCGAATCCAATCTCCGTTCTCGCACGAATCCACTGTCGTACTTCTCCTTGCTCATCTTCTTCGAACACCGTGCGCAGTACCTCGTGACGGTCGACTATGGCATATAACGCATTCTTTAATCGAGCGATGTCAATTCCCTTCTCCAATTCGTATACGAACGACATATTATATGCCACTGATACTTCGTCAAACTGACTTAATACCCATAACCTTCGTTGTGCGTTGGAAAGCGGATAGTTGCTCTTGCTTTCTGCTAGTTTGATCGGCGCATAGGCCGCTTTCGTCGGCATGATATCCGAAGTAAGCCCGAAATTGTGATCCTGATCTCTTCCCGCCTTTCTCGAAATAAAACTCGCCAATTGATCGATGGTGGTGTGATCAAAGAAGGATGCAATTTGCAAGGTGATGTCAAATAGTAATCCTGTCTTATTGGTCTCAAGACTAGTATCATAGCACCCGCTTCCCGCCCAGCATAACTGTGGAA
>JBCCHR010000117.1:0-8422 GCA_039028655.1 Bacteroidota bacterium | reverse complement strand
ATAATTATGAGGTCTCACCCGTTGCTGAAAACATACGCAAATCATTGGCCGCAGACATTGCTTAAAAAGTCCTGGCCGGAAATTAGACTTATCTCAAATGCTAGTGGGTTTTGGAAATAAAAAAACTGGTGAATTCACTGACGGTGCCACGACACTGTTTACCCGAATTTCTCCCGAAGAATCCAACATAAAATTCAGGAACAAAGTGATCGAAACCATGGAGTTCAATTTCCTGAATTATCCCTACCTGTATGCCGGTGCCGGATTGGCCGTTGGAGATGTTGATAATGATGGTCTGCAAGACGTCTATCTCGTGTCCAATCAGGGCCCAAATAAGCTCTTCAAAAACAAGGGAGATTTTGTATTTGAGGATATTACAACTGCCTCAAAAACGGAAGATTTTGACGGTTTCGCCACCGGAGTCACCATGCTGGATATTAACAGCGATGGCTGGTTGGATATCTACGTCTCCAAGGCGGGAATGTTGGGCAACGATGAGGCACGCAGGAACAAACTGTTCATCAATAAACAAGATGGCACCTTTATCGAAGGAGCCGCCCAATGGGGACTGGACGATCCGGGGTACACCACCCAGGTGTATCAATTGGATTACGACAAGGACGGCGACCTCGACCTTTATGTATTGAATTACCGATACGATTTCAAAAACAACACAAAAATAAGCTACGAACTGCAAAGCCAGATCGAGGATATTACCAGCGACCAGTTTTACAGGAATGACGGTTCGCGATTTACCAAAGTAACTGCCGAGGCGGGAATTTACAACAAAGCCTGGGGACTTGGTGGTGCTGTGGGCGATTTCAACGGAGATGGTTGGGACGACATTTACATTGCCAACGACTACCTGGAGCCGGACATTATGTATATCAATCAAAAGGATGGGACCTTTAGGGATGAGATCAAACAACGCATGAATCATATCTCCTTTAATAGTATGGGTGTGGATCTTGCCGATCTCAATAACGATCTCTATCCCGACCTGGTGACTGTAGATATGCTGGCCGAAAACTACGCCCGAAGTAAGGAGAATATGGCCTCAATGAGTACCGAAGGCTTTGAAAATATGGTAAAAGTGGGCTACCACCATGCCTATATGGCCAACACGCTTCAGTATAATAAAGGAAACGGGAAATTCCAGGAGACGGCGCAATTGAGTGGTATCGTAAAAACCGATTGGAGTTGGGCTCCCCTGATCGTGGATCTCGATAACGACGGCCTGAAAGACATTTATATCTCAAATGGCGTGGTCAAGGATTACACCAACCAGGATTTCAGAAAAGAACTCAGAGCCCGTAATGAACGAGGTGAAGCCATGACCCTGGATGCGGTGCTGGCACTGATGCCTTCTGAAAAACTGAATAATTATTTCTACAAGAACAACGGGGACCTGAGTTTTACCAACACCATTGACGAATGGGGAATGAACGACCCGTCCTTTTCCAATGGCGCCGTGTACGCCGATTTTGACAATGATGGCGATATGGATATTATGGTAAGTAAAGCCAATGACGTGGTTGGTTTATACCGAAACAATTCGAACCGCAACTACGTGCAGGTTACCTTAAAGGGCCCTCGCCAAAATCCTTTGGGAATCGGGGCCTCCGTCAAGGTGTCAAGTAACGACAGTGAACAACTACAGCGAATGTATCTGGCCCGGGGTTACCAATCGTCCGTGGCCAACATACTTCATTTCGGACTGGGAGACGAAAGCAATATCAACGCGGTGACCGTAACCTGGCCCGACGGGAAAGTAAGTACGCTTTCCAATCTGGATGCCAATGGTCGGATCGAAGTAGACTACGCCAACGCCGTATCCGATGCGACAGCCATTCGTCCTGCACCCAAAAAGGCTACCGTGGATATTGCCCAGTTAGGAATCGACTTTGAACATCAAGAAAACCTTTTTAACGACTATTCCCTGCAACTCTTGTTACCCCAAAAACAATCGACCAAGGGTACCGGAGTCGCTACTGCCGATGTAAACAACGACGGTAGGATGGATTTCTTCGTGGGTAATGCCCAGGACGCAGAGGCCGGCTTGTTCGTACAGTTGGAGGACGGAACTTTTTCACGCTCGAGTGAGTCGCTCTGGCGAGCGGAGGCCAAATATGAAGATGCCAACGCCACCTTCTTCGACGCCGATGGTGATGGCGATCAGGACCTGTATGTGGTGAGCGCGGGCTACCAGTTGGATAAAAACAGCCCACTGCTGCAAGATCGATTGTACGAAAATGACGGGAGCGGAAACTTCTCCAAGACCAGTGGAAAACTTCCAGGCATGCTATCCTCAGGCAAAACCGTGGTAGCAGGCGACTACGACAAGGATGGTGATATGGATCTATTTGTTGGCGGCAATGTGATGCCCGCCGAGTATCCCAAACCACCCAGATCCTATTTGCTGTTGAATGAGAACGGAACATTCACCGATGCCACGCCAGCCAACAGTGCATTGGCCGAGATCGGAATGGTATCGGAAGCCTTGTTTACCGATTATGATGGAGATGCCGACCTCGACCTCCTGGTAGTGGGCGAATGGATGAAGCCGACCATCTTCAACAATACGAATGGAAACTTCACAAAGGCAGAGAACCTGTCTGGGTTTGATAAGACCGAAGGGTGGTGGTTTAGCGCCACGGCCGGCGACTTCGACGGTGATGGTGATGAGGATTATTTCTTCGGAAACGTGGGCAAGAACAACAAATTTCAACCTAAAAAGGACAAACCTATTTATATCTACGGAAAGGATTTTGACGACAACGGAAGCTACGACGTTGCCTTGAGTAAGATCAGCGATGGAAAACTGGTGCCAGTTCGAGGGAAAGAATGCAGTAGCGAACAAAATCCATATCTGCTGGACAAGATCGCCACATATAAGGAATTTGCCCAATTGGAATTTAAGGACATCTATGGCGAAGACCGCCTGAAAGATGCCTTTCGATTAACCGCACATATGTTTGAATCTGCCTATGCCGAAAACCAGGGCAACGGCACCTTCAAGATCACTAAGTTGCCCAATGGTGCGCAAGTGGGGCCTACGCTATCCATGGTTACCGGTGATGTGAATAAGGATGGACATTTGGACGTGATAGGCGTAGGCGCGATCTACGATGCCGAAGTAGAAACCATTCGTTACGACAGTAATTATGGCTATGTACTGCTAGGCGACGGACAGGGTAATTTTGAACTGAGCAACGATTACGACCCCTTTATCGATTCCGACTCCAAGGACATTGCCGCCCTTACCATCAATGGGGTGGAATGCTACGTGGTGGTGAGCAACAATGCTCCTCTCGAAGTATTCACCTATCAACCGTAAAGTTTAAAAGAAATTGCGATAATGCAGCACCCGGAAATCGATTGTATTCATTTCCGGGTTTTTGTTTTTCATGTCTTTGTATTGCTGAAGACTTCCCACTGCCCTATTGGCTGCACCCGAGGGTGCGATCAGCGATACGGTTTGTACGCGGCGCCCACTTTTCGGAAGCGAGAATTCATGAATACGAGGTACAATATCCGAAATCACCTCCAACCGAAGTTCATATCGTTTTAGCAATCGTCTAAAGAAATACTCCGGGCCATTTTTACTGTTCCCTCCGGTGAACAAAAGCGTAGTGATATTTGGGTGTGATTCTAAGATTGCCACCAGATCTCGCAGCAGCACCTCCTGCATTCCCAGATCGCTGGCGTCGATCTTGTCCCGCTTGGCCGAGGCAACGATATCACAAATACCTATGCCGCGTTTTTCCAAAAAATCAATGCGCTGCTGTCGGGCCCGGTTCGTGGTTTCGTACACCAGCCCCAAATCAAAAATGCGATCCAAAATAGGCCAAAGTTGCCCGTCCTGACTTCCATAACAAAAATCGACATCTCGCTCCCGGAGGACTCCGGTGGTGAACCTGGGTGGCGGTAAGGTGCCCACGATCAAACGGGTGGCACGCTCGGGAATATAAGGAGGATATGGATGCGTATGGAGAAACAAGATATTATGTAGCCTTATCGTCGTTCAGGAATTCATCCGTGAAATGAGCCTTGTGCTTGTCTTTGGAAAACTTCTCTTTGTTATAAGCAGCCGAATCGCCCTTAGGGATGGAAAGGCTTTTCCAGTTGGCGCCCTTCATCATCCGGCCCACATAAACCATCTGGCCCACGTGGTAGGCATAGTGCGCCAATTGTCTATTGATGGCCTCCACTATGGTGTGCCCCTGGTTGCGGATGTAGACCGTTGTATCGAAATTTTGGGTATTGACCGAATCCAGGGCCTCGAACAATCGCTCCCAACCCGATTCCCATGCCTCCATCATTTCATCACGCGAGTCGAACACCTGCTCAAATTCCCGGTCGCGTTGTCGCCACGGCTTTTCACCATCCGTAGTCATAAAATCGGTCCAACGCGATTTCATATTGCCGGACAAGTGATTCACAATAATATCAATAGAATTGCTCTGCTCGTTATGCTGCCAAAAGAGTTGCGCATCCTCCAGCTGATCGAAGGTGCGTTCCCCCAAAAGTTTATAGTACTCGAACTGCTTTCGAACACTCTCAAGGTAATTTTGCTCCATCGTCTGTAGATTTTAACGAATAAACACCAGTTCGCTATCGGTAGACATAGGCTCACTAAAGTGATAGCCTTCGTAGTCAAACCCCTTGAGGTCGTCAATTGTTTGCGCCTGGTTATCCAGTATGTAGCGTGTCATAAATCCTCGTGCCAGTTTGGCAAAGGTCATGATGGTTTTGTATTC
This sequence comes from Bacteroidota bacterium, assembly GCA_039028655.1. GTDB lineage: Bacteria > Bacteroidota > Bacteroidia > Flavobacteriales > Flavobacteriaceae > Aureisphaera. Next base: position 3,662 of record JBCCHR010000117.1, on the reverse strand, counting down.
ACCATTTTTAAAATCCTTGAACACCGGAGTAATAACGGGTACCTTGAGCGTTTTAAGGTCGATCGCCTTAAAATATTCATTACTCGCCAGGTTGACGAAAAGTTCGTCATCTTCCAATTGTTCGTTGAGTGCCTTTGTGATCCTCGGTTTCCAGAATTCGTGTAAATTTTTCTTCACTCCCACGGCCATTCGGGTCCCCATTTCCAATCGATAGGGCTGCATGAGGTCGAGCGGCTTCAACAAGCCGTACAAGCCCGATAAGATCCTCAGGCTGTCCTGCATAAAGTCTATTTTTTCCTTCGGAAGTGAATACACATCCATCCCGCGATACACGTCTCCACTAAAGGCATACACCGCCGGCCTCGCATTGGAGGCTTCAAAGGGCAGGCTCCATTCCTGATTGCGTTCGTAGTTCAACTGACCCAGATTGGCCGAAATGCTCATCAACTTGGAAAGACTTCGCGCCGACTTCTTCTTCAACAACTTATTCAATCGTTCCGCTTCCGGTAAAAAGGATGCTTCGGTATGCCGGTCGGTGGGCAAAGGTCGTTCAAAATCAAGCGATTTAGCAGGAGAAATAACAATTTTCATGACAGTGATCTTTTCAGTAAAAATAAAAAGAAATAACGAGGAATTGGGAATTCCACATTAATTGAATTAATAACAAAATAGACAAAGTTAATCTCTCCTCTTAGCCCATGGAATGCTTCGAATAATTGCGCCATTTCTCGAGGCAGGCAACCATATCTTCGGGTAATGGAGCTTCGAAACGCAGCATTTCACCTGTGTCCGGATGTTCAAATCCCAACGTTCGAGCATGAAGCCCCTGGCGAGGTAAGACCTTGAAACAGTTTTCCACAAACTGCTTGTATTTGCTAAAAGTGGTTCCCTTCAATATCTTCTCACCACCGTAACGTTCATCGTTAAAAATGGTATGCCCAATATGCTTAAGATGTACCCGGATCTGGTGGGTTCGGCCCGTTTCCAGCACACAGGATACCAACGACACGTATCCCAGACGCTCCAACACCTGGTAATGGGTAACCGCAGGTTTGCCGCGGTCGGCTTCGTCACCTAAGAAAACGGTATTCTGTAGGCGGTTTTTGGGATGACGACCTATAGCGCCATCAATCGTACCCCGGTCTTCGTCCACATTCCCCCATACAAGGGCCACATATTCGCGCTCGGTAGTTTTATTAAAAAATTGTCGGGAGAGATGCGTCATCGCGGCCTCGGTCTTCGCGATCACCAACAGTCCGCTGGTGTCCTTATCAATGCGATGCACCAATCCGGGTCGGTCGCTACTGTTGTTGGGCAAATTATCAAAATGGAAGGTAAGTGCATTGATCAGGGTACCACTGTAGTTTCCATGCCCGGGATGAACCACCATTCCGGCTGGTTTATTCACAACCAAAACAGCTTCGTCCTCGTACACAATATCGATGGGAATGTCCTCGGGTACCAACAGGTATTCGTACGGGGGATGCTCAAACAGCACTCGCACCACATCGTTACCTTTTACCTTGTAACTGGACTTTACAGGTGTATCGTTGACATAGATATTTCCGGCCTTCGCTGCTTTTTGAATCTTGTTGCGCGTAGCATTCTCGACACGATTCATCAGGAACTTGTCCACACGCAGGGGTTGTTGCCCCTTGTCGGCCTCAAAGCGATAGTGTTCAAAAAGTTCGTCGGAACCCGGTTCTATTTCGGGACCCAGATTATCCTCCATCTCCGGAATTTTCGTTGGAGTTGGTCTCGCCCGAATTCACATCCAACTCTTCAGATGCCTCTTCCACGGCTTCCCGATTGAGCCCTCCTTTTCCATCACCCAGCACCAGATCGATCACCGAAGTCTTGCGAAGTTTCTCGCCATCCCTTATTCGTTTGCCGCGGTGTCGTAATTCCAGCACTTCGTCTTTGGCGATATACTTTCGATAACTGATCTTCCCGATCTCAAAGCCAACAGCCTTCAATGCTGGTTCGGCTTGCCGCTTGGTCTTGCCAAGCACCGGTGGGATGGCGATCATTGGATATCCGGAGCGATTGAGCGAAATGTATATCTTGCGATCTTCTTTCACAAATTTCCCGGCTTTGGGGATTTGCTCGATCACTGTTTGATAGTCGAAATTGGGATTGTAATTGGTGGTATCCATGATCACATACCTCAGGTCGAGATCTTCCAGGGTCTCTTCAGCCTGTTCCAGGGTCATGGCGCCCAGATCGGGCACTTCGATCTGCTGACCGTGATTGGTAGTGAACTTTAGCCACCAGAGCAACAAAAAGGATAACAACAGCAGTGCCGCAGCTGCCAATCCCAATTGTTTGAGGAAGGACTTGGTGAACAGGAATCGTAAGAATGACATAGGTTTGATGTTAGTGCACAAAAATAGTAAACGCAAATTTACCATCATTTATGGCTTGTGCTTGAGTTTGGATGTGAAAAAATACTAAAATTTTATTCCATTAGTTCTAATACAACGAATTGGCGAGCCTTGCGATATCGCGATTTCGCCCGAAAACCGACTTACCTGGAGGATGGCGTCCAAAATTTCGGGAATAATGATACTTTTGTTAACGTTAGAATCAAGTAAATGTTATGAGCAAAAAGAAAGTGGCAGTGATCATGGGTGGCTATTCGAGCGAGGTAGACATATCGCTTCAGAGTGGCGGCGTGGTGTGCGATGCCATCGATCCAACTCGTTATGAGGTCTTTCCGGTGCATATCCTGAACGATGGATGGTGGCATGTGAACGCAGTTGGCAACCGCTTTCCGGTGGATAAGGGCTCCTTTAGCTTTGATGATGGAACCAACAAGATCACACCCGATGTGGTATTCAATACCGTGCATGGCACTCCCGGGGAAGATGGTTTTCTCGCGGCCTATTTTGAGTTGTTGAACATCCCGCAAACCAGTGCCGGGTTCTACCCTGCCGCCTTATCTTTCAACAAGCGGGATTGTCTTTCTGTACTGAAACAATTTGGCATTTCCTGCGCTGCCTCCTTTTACTTGAACAAGGGCGATACCATCGATGTAGCCACGATAATTTCGGCAGTGGGACTGCCCTGTTTCGTGAAACCCAATCGGGCAGGCTCGAGTTTTGGTGTGAGCCGAGTCGATTCCGAAGAAAAACTAATCCCGGCCATCGAGAACGCTTTTAACGAGGATCACGAACTCATTATCGAGACGGCCCTGGTTGGTACCGAAGTATCGGTGGGTGTTTTTAGAACCGGTGACCAACTTATCGCCTTCTCTCCTACCGAGATCGTTTCGGAAAACGATTTCTTCGACTACGAAGCCAAATACCTGGGAAAATCTGACGAGATTACACCTGCCCGCATCCCCGAATCGGAAACGAAAGCGGTACAGGCCGAATCGAAAAAAGTATACGACTACCTCAACCTGACGGGTATTGCCCGCGCCGATTTTATCATTCAGGACGGCAAACCGTACTTTATCGAGATCAATACCACTCCGGGGCTTTCTCAGGAAAGTATTGTTCCCAAGCAGGTACGTGAGGCCAATATGACCCTCACCCATTTCTTTGGGTTGCTCATCGAAGAGGCGTTGGCTTAGTTAGTGGTCAGTGGTTAGTGGTTAGTGGTTAGTGGTTAGTGGTTAGTGGTTAGTGGTTAGTGGTTAGTGGTTAGTGGTTAGTGGT
>JBCCHR010000116.1:0-8422 GCA_039028655.1 Bacteroidota bacterium | reverse complement strand
GGCTGCTGCACGTTTACCCCACATTTACCTCCACAAAGAAGATCGCATTCTTGTTGAGGTCGTAAAATCCAAATTCGGTGGTTTGCCAGGCCGTTTTTCGCAATGCATCTGCCGACACCGTTCTGCGCTCCACCAATTCGTTGAACAAGGGTTGGATATTCTCAACAAACACCTTCACCACGGATCCTCCCAACAAAGGGTCTTCCTCGGTACCTGCATGCCATTGCAGATGCAGGTGAATGTTCTCTCTTGAAAGTCCGGCGTAGCCGTCGGCCACAAAGGCCGTATCAAAACCTGCTTGTTCGTTATACCACTTGAGATCTCGTTCTATATCGCCCGATGGGATCACGGGTATGGCGCCAATAAATTTAGTTGTCGTCATCCTCTTCAGCTCGTTTTAGTAATTTTTCGTTGATGTATTTCTTCTGCTTGATACCCAGTTTCTTCAGGGTCTCCACCTTACGGATCAAGTTCCCCTGTCCTGTGAGCTTCTTCATGGTGCCATCGTAACTGCCTTGTACCGTTTTTAGCTGGTTGCCCACTTTGATAAGGTCTTCCGTGAGATTCACGAATTGGTCGTACAACCTACCTGCCTGGGTAGCGATCTCCAGTGCATTTTGCTGCTGTTTCTCGTTGTTCCACATGGTATCGATGGTACGCAAGGTGGCGAGCAGGGTAGACGGCGTAACGATCACAATGTTCTTTTCGAAGGCCCAGTTGTAGAGGTTGGTGTCTTCGTTCACTGCCACGGCAAAGGCAGGTTCAATAGGAACGAACAACAGTACAAAATCCGGACTTTCGATCTTGTAGATATCCTGGTAATTCTTGGCACTCAGCTGATCGATATGCTTTTTCAACGAACCAATATGTTCTTTCAGAAAGTTCGCTTTCACATCCGCTTCCTCCTCATTCACGTAGCGCTCGTACGCCGTGAGGGATACCTTGGAGTCGATGATCATTTTTTTATTGTCCGGAAGGTGCAAGACCACATCGGGCAGTACCCGAGCACCCTCTTCCGTCGTAAAACTGGTCTGCACAAAATACTCACGGTCCTTTTCCAATCCACTTTTCTCCAAAACCCGTTCCAGGACCAATTCCCCCCAGTTTCCTTGCGACTTACTATCACCTTTCAATGCCTTGGTCAGGTTGGTTGCCTCCTTGCTCATCTGTTCGTTCAATTCCTTAAGCCCGATGATCTGCTGTCGCAACATGGCGTGGCGATCGATACTTTCCTTGTGGGTGTCTTCCACCTTTTTCTCAAATTTCTCGATCTTTTCCTGCAAAGGTTTAAGGATCACATCCAGCTTCTCGGCATTTTGCTTGGTGAATTTCTCGCTTTTATTGTCGAGGATCTTATTGGCAAGGTTTTCGAACTCCTTGGTAAACTTCTCCTGCAATTTTTCCAGATCCTGTTGCTGTTCGTTGAGCTGTCGTAGCAAATTGTCGTTATCAGCATTGCGTTTCACCAATTCGGTGTTCAGGAACTCCCGCTCTTTGCGAATTTCTTCCTTTTCGTTCAATGCCGTGCGGAATTGCTGATCCAAACGCTCCTCATGCTCGCTCATGCGATCGATGCGTTCTTCCAGTTTGCTGGTTTCGTTCTTTCCTCTTAGGCGTGCGATCAGGTTACCCACATAAGCTCCGGCCAGGGCCGAAATGGATCCGATCAGGAAAATAATAAAGGATTCACTCATAGTGTTCTCCAACAATGGGTGTTGGTCTAAGGATTGGCAATTGCGTTGCTTCCAAAGATACTTAATTCTTTATCGTAAATCGACCCGTTTTTGCATCAAAAACAACGGTATCTTCAGGGAAAAGCGCATCAAAATGTCCGTTTTGGATCAATTGTGCAGGGCTGTCTACGTTCGTGCCTTCGGGCGTCATCAGGATGATCAGATCCGACAACTGTATCGCCAGATCGATCTCGTGCGTCGAGAACAAGATCGTTTTTTTGGTGTCTTCTACCAGGGTTCTCAGGAGTTTTAGGATGGCGGCTCGATGATAGAGATCCAAATGTGTGGTAGGTTCGTCCAATAAAATTACGGGCGTTTCCTGGGCAAGCGCCCTCGCAATGGCCACTCGCTGCAATTGTCCATCACTTAGCTCAAAACATTTTTTGTTTTTTAATGCTGAAACACTGGTCTGTTCCATGGCCCATGTCACGCACTCCCGATCGGAGGCACCCATCGACCCCATCCAATTGGTATGAGGCTGTCGTCCTAATGAGACGAATTCCAAAACAGAAAGGTTCTTTGATGAAGGTGCTTCGGTAAGCACCACACCCATCAAGGTTGCCAATTCCAAGGGGTGGTACTCAATAAGCGACTTTTCCCTGATGGCGACGCCTCCTTCAAGCGGTGGCTGCATACCCGCCAAAGTACGCAGCAGGGTAGATTTCCCAACGCCATTGGCGCCTACCAGGCTCACCAGTGCTCCTTCAGGTATTGCCAGATCGATATTACTTGCCACCTGGAAGGTCTTTTTCCTGCCTGCATAGCCAATGGCCAGACCGGAGGTACGAATTATGCTTTGTGTTCTTTCAGAATTCATTAAAACAACAATTTACGTTTTCTTACCAAAAGCCAGATCACTACCGGCGCACCTATGAGCGACGTAATTGCATTGATAGGCAAGGTAAATTCGCTAAACGGCAATTGGGCGATGGTATCGCATAACAGCATGATTATAGCACCAAACAATAGCACCATGGGGATGAGAACACGATGATTGGAGGTAGTTACCCATTGGCGTGTGATATGAGGGACTGCAAGCCCGATAAAGGCAATGGGGCCTGCAAAAGCCGTGATCGCACCTGCCAGCACACTCGTAGCAAGGATGATGAGGAAATTGGTTCGTTTCATGCGCACTCCCATACTTTTTGCATACCGCTCCCCCAAGAGCAACGCATTCAACGGTTTGCTTACCAGAAAACTCAGCAACAATCCCGAAATAACACAACAGCCGAGAATAAGTACCCCGCTCCAGGACTGATTCCCCAGACTTCCGAAGGACCAAAAGACGAACTGCTGTAACTTCTCGGCATTGCTAAAATAGGACAGCACACCAACAACGGCGGCCGTAACACTTCCAAACATCAACCCGATAATGAGTAAGGCCATGGTGTCTTTCACACGAATGGAAACCGCCAATACGGCCAATAGCACCATAAAGCTGCCCAGACCGGAGGCGATCACCAGGCTCCATTGGCTGGTGAGCAACGTACCAAAGAATCCCCCAAAAGCTCCCGCACCAAGGATCAGAAAAGCCACACCCAGACTGGCGCCGCTGCTCAGTCCCAGTACGAAAGGCCCCGCCAGAGGGTTGCGAAACATGGTTTGCATGAGTAAACCCGAAACGGCCAATCCGGAGCCCACCAACAAGGCTGTAATGGCCTTGGGCAGTCGATAGTCGATCACGATAAACTCCCAACTCGATTTGGCCGATTCACCTCCCGTAAGTATCGCAAAAATATCGCCAACCGGTATGGAAACCGATCCGAGGCTGATGTTCAGCACCAATGCACCAACCAGCAGCAATAAGAGCAGCACGTACATACGGGTATAGGAACGGCCGGATTCCATTACTGCAACGGGCTGAAAAAGAAGAGTGAGTGATCAGGAAGGAGTTCGGGATGCAGGATCTTAATGATGTCCTTCAATACAATGTCAGGTCGATTAGGTGCCAATTCGTAGTAAAGCACACCGCCGGTGGCACCTTTCTTTGTGGTAAAGCTGTATATTTTTTTCTGCTGAAACGCTTCGAACTGTGTATATACATTATGGCTTTCTTCCAGCTGTTCGAGGCTGGTAAACTGCCCGGGGCCGATCCAATATTGGGCAGCCTGCCCTTTTTCTAACACCGCTTCCAGATGAAGGGATACACTTCCTGTCCCTTCACTGTCCTTCCATAAGTATGCTCCACCAGCGTCCTCGATGAATTGTGCTGCCCAGCTATCTCCCTGAGGCATGTACCAGACATCCTTATACATGGCACCGCTCAGTACCGTAGGTTTTGTGGTCGCTCGGGAAGCCAGCTCACTGGCGTCGTTGTAGCTGGATTCGATATCGGCAAAAATTTGATCCGCTTCAGCCTCCTTACCAAACAACACCCCGAAAAATTTGATCCATTCCGCCTTCCCCAACGGATGTGTTTCGGTCCAGTCGCTATTGTAAAGTACTGGGATGCCGGTTCGTTGGATGGTAGCCACCGTCTTATTGCCACCGTCTACCGCAAAGGTCACCACCGCTTCGGGCGCAAGGTCGATCAACACCTCAGTGTTAATGTCTTCGTTCTTGCCCAATTCCTTGAGCGATCCCTCATCGATCCTTTGGCGTGTGCGTTCGGACGAAATATAGTCGAGGTTCGGAAATCCTACCAAGGCCTGATCCACTTTCAGCATTTCCAGCGATGGAATATGTGTGGTAGAGGTAACCACAATGGACTGCAAAGGTACCTGCACCACCGCATCGAAGCTCGCTTCATCCGGATGTTCGGCCTCATCTGATTTCAGCAAATAGGAAAATGTCTCATCGGCACCGGGCCAGGGATTGGAAATAGTGAGTACGGTATGGCCATCCTTTTTTTCAATACTGAAACCATCGGCATATTTCACCGTTTCCACCGGAGTATTCAGGGATTCTACATTTTTTTTCTCTTCTTTACAACCGGAAAGGACCAGCAGTACCAACAGGAATACGTACACTTTTTGCATGCTCAAAAATAGTGGTTTTTATTTGGGCAGCCCACCGTAAAGATTTACTTTCGCTTCGAATTTTGGTAAGTAGTTCCATTCATGGATACTACTTTTAAAAGGGAATCCGGTGAGAAACCGGAGCTGTTCCCGCAACTGTAAGCCGTTCGCATGTGTGAATAGTGTCGCTTCAAACACCACTGTAAGACTTGTTCTGATGGGAAGGTGGGCACGACAGGCAAGCCAGGAGACCTGCCACAATTCGTAACTATTTGTCAAACTTTCGGGATAAGAGTTTACGAAGTGTGTACCAACCGGTGATGGTTGATCGAGAACGAATGATCGACATTTCCTGTTACGTACGCCACTTCCATCTTTTTTCGACAAAATTTTTTTTAGATGAAAAACATTTGTCTAGTCATTATGGCCCTATTTGTAGGTAACTACGCCTTTGGGCAAACACAACCAAAAGTAGAGTCCCTGGACTCTGTATTTATCGATTCGAAAACACCTACCGCCAGGAAAAACAGTGGTAAGGTAGTAGTAGTGATCGATGCCAAGACCCTTGAAGCCCAACCGGGCAAAAATGTAGCCGAAGTGCTCACTGAAGTATCCGGGATCGAGATCAATGGTAGTCGTAGCAATGCCGGTGCCAACCTGGGATATTTTGTACGTGGAGGTAGGAATCGCCAGGTGCTCATCGTGATCGACGGGGTGCAGTTGAGCGACCCGTCGTCCATAGCCAACGATTTCGACCTTCGATTGCTCAATGCTTCCAGTGTGGAGAAGATCGAGATCATTAAAGGAGCGTCCAGCGTGCTCTACGGTAGCGGAGCAGCCACGGCGGTGATCAGTATCACGACTAAAAAGGCCTCCAAAAAGGAGATCGCTGCTGTATTTACCTCTTCCTTGGGTAGTGATCGAGCCGAGGGAGATGAAAACTCCGATCTGGAATCGTTTACCAATGCTGCCTCTGTGAACGGTACCCTTGGCAAGTTCGATTATCGCCTGGACTTTGGACATCGATACTCCAACGGACTTTCGGCCGTATCGGCGCCGGAGGGAGCCCCGAATTTTGAGGAGGATGTCTACAACCAGTTCAACACGCAAGTGAACCTGGGATATGCGATTTCAGAAAAAATAAAAATAAACCGCTTTTTCGCTGTCGATAACTACACGGCAGAGTTCGATGACTTTAGTTATGTGGATGCAGACAACCGCATCAACAACGAACAGCTGCGTACCGGTGGACGACTACAGTGGGATTATGGTAAAGGAAGCGTCGTATTGTCCGACAATCACAGTTGGATCGACCGCTCCATCGAGTCGGGCTTTCCGGCCATGTTCGATGCCACCTCGAGCTCATTTGATGTCTTTGGAAGTTATCGTTTGAACGACCAGTTTACATTGATCGCCGGGGTGAACGGTGTGTTCAGCAAGTTCAACTCGTTCACGATACCATTTGGCGAGTCGCAGTTCATGCAGGATGTAAATGAGGATACAGCCAATTTTAGTATCGTCGATCCATACGTTAACGCGACCTATCGTTCCGATTTCGGACTCAATGTGAACGCGGGAGTGCGACTCAACAATCACAGTGATTACGGCACCCACTTTGTGTACTCGGTGAATCCTTCCTACGGAATCGATCTGGGCAATAGCCTGATAAAGCTGCTGGGATCCTACAGTACGGCCTACATCACACCTTCACTGTTTCAGCTTTACGATCCCTTGTACGGGAATGACCAATTGGAACCCGAGGAGAATACGACCATCGAAGGAGGACTCGAGTTCTCGATGGGGAAAGATCTTCGCGTGAGTGCCGTTTATTTTAATCGTGACGAGGATAACTTCGTGGATTTCGTAACCGTAGACCCGGAGCTGTTCATTTTTCAGTATCAAAATATTGCTGAATCGTTTACCGCCAGCGGGGTGGAGGTGGAAGTGTTCAAGCGTTTCGGGAAAGACGTATCCTTTTCCGCCAATTATACCAACACTCAGGTGGACGAGTCGCTAACGCTACGCATCCCGGAGCACAAGGCCAACGCCCGATTGGGTTATACGTTAAACCCCGGTACACAATTCGATCTAAGTTATCACTATGTGGGAGCGAGAGACGATGTGTTCTTCAATCCTGATACGTTCGAGAGCGAGATGATCGAGTTGGAATCGTACGGACTGTTACATTTTAACGCCAGCCATCAGGTAACTAAAGTGATACGCGTTTTTCTCAATCTCAGCAATATATTGGATGAGGCTTACGAAGAGGTGTTCCGCTTTCAAACCCGCGGTCGCAACTTCAGAGTAGGCTTCGAACTGAAATTTTAAGTTGACAAAACTTTCGGCCTAGCGAGGGTCTACCACCATTCGCTGGTAGGTGGGAAGCTGGGCCTTACTTTCAGAAACAACCTTTATTGGGAACTCAGGAGTTCGAGTACCAGGAATAGGAATCCCGGTAATTTGTTCCAAGGCAGTTGCCAATAAGGGTTCGTTCTGATCGCCTAACATGCCCAAATTGCCTGCATCCTCTTCCTGAGCAATATCCGGCACCAGACCGTTCTCGAAGTCGGTAAAACCATTGGCATTGGCCGTCTGAAACACCAACGGTAACATGGCGTAGGTATGATTGGGATTGAGATCGACCGTTTTCTGGAAGTTGGGTGAATCGTAGAGCAGGAAGGATGCCTGATACTTTCCGGTGGTATTTTCCCCGATCTGAACCACATCAATATAAGGCGCCAATCCATTGATCACAAGCTCACTGGCTGAAGCCGTTCTGGAGGTAGTCAAGATATAGACCGTGCCTAAATTTAGACTGTTGATGGCCTCTCCTTCGTTCACAAAGCGGTCCACAAACACACCATCCTCGGCGAGATCTGCCTGCCGGTCGGCATTCCAGGTCTCGGTATAGTAGATCTGTCCAAGGAATTGTCCGGTGATCATACTGGCGAGATAAGTAGAGGAACGCACGGAACCGCCGCTGTTATAACGTAGGTCGAGTACGAGGTCGGTCACTCCGTCTGATTGGAACTCTCCAAAAACCGCGTTGAGTTGGGAATCGAATTCGTTAGTAAACGCGTTGTACATCAGGTACCCAATGGTACGACCATTGATATTGAAGGTATTGGTCCGGAAAATCGGATCTTCGGTGTATTCTGCCTTGGTGAGGGTGATACTCTCACCTGTGGGTGTCACCGTTTGGCCGTCCAATGTGGCCAATCCGATGGTGTAGGTGGTTGGATCGAATATGGATCCGTCGAAAGTAAGGTTGCCGTTGCCATCGTCCTGGGCCACCAACTGCGTACCATTTACAGTATTAAAGATCATACCGCGCTGCAGCCCTTCCGACTCAGCACTGGTATTAGGCAAAACATAACGCACATAACCATACACATTGGTACTGCCATCGGGGTAAAGGGCCAGTGCGAATTCCATTCCATTATTGAGGGTAGTTCCCGCCAGGGAGTTTTCCAGTTCGTTGAAATCAGACACCAGGATGCTAAATCGATCCTGCGGTGCTTTCAGGAATTCGAAAAGGCTTTCCGGAGTATCAAAGGTGTTCAGAAAATTATTCAATTCGGTTTCCGAGGCAAAAGCATCATTGGCCAGTTCCTGGGTATCTGCCTTGTAGAGATAAAAGAAATTGAGGCCTCGCCAAATGAATTCTTGAATTTCAAGTGCGGAAACGGCTTGTTGATTATCATCCGCATCTTCAAAACAGGAAACGAAGAT
>JBCCHR010000115.1:0-8471 GCA_039028655.1 Bacteroidota bacterium | reverse complement strand
CAATGGTTGGCTAACAAAGCCAACGGTTCCCGACCTGGCCAATTTCAACCAAAAAAACCAATCCCCGCATATTCGCATTTGTTGATGATCTGTACTTAGCGCCGGCTTACCCAGAGCCGATCTCCTAAAAATAGCTGCACTGGCATTGGGGATCACACATTTTTCCTTGAGATATTTTTTAATAAAGGTAGTTCCATCCAACACAAAATTGTCTCGCCAGATGTTGGGTTCGAAATTCTCGGTGTATTCGATACGGTTGGCCACCTCTTCTCCGTTTTCGTCGACATCGACAGACTGACTATAAATAATATCCAGGGTATTGTTCTTTTCTGAATTGAAACGAAGTAATTCCTCTAAAAAATTGGGTTCGCAGTAATCATCACTTTCGGCCAACCAAATGAAATCGCCTTCCGCCAGGGCAATACCTCGTTGCCATTGCATAAAAGGGCTCCCCGAATTCTCCGAATTGATCACCAGATGTTTCACTTTGGGATACCGCTCGTATTGACGGAGGAATTCAACACTCCCATCAGAGGAAGCATCATCCAGTAAGATCAACTCGATCCGCTCATGAGTTTGAGAAAGAATGCTGTCCATCCTTCTTGGTAGAAACTCCAAGTGGTTGAAATTGGGAACAATAATACTTACCGTTAGCGAATCCACACCTTAGTCAGATTTGTCTTGGTTGGTTGTTTTCTCCCCGGTCTCACCGGAGAGGGCTTTCTGCGTCATCTCAAAATACTGGGTGCCATATTTTACACAAGGCTCCATATGGTTGCCTTCCGCCCATTCGTTCAAGGCGTTGATGAATACAAAGTTCTCGTCTTCCGAATATGGCTCGAACCGCTCAAGTACATGGGATAGCCATTCAAAATAAAGCGAGGGGTTACTGCCTAAGCCTACGGCACCCTGGGCTCCCTTTCTGGGGGTATTGTCCCAGGAAGGAGTAACACATCGATATAATTTGTAATCCGGTACTTTTCGTTCCATGCAGTGGCGTACTCCTTTCTCAAAATCCCGAAAACTGAGTTCCGACGATTTGGCCAAGCCGTATTTCTCGAGGAATTTGCGAGTTTTCGATTTTTCGATCTTGTGCTGGATCACCAAGTGGGGTGAAAACTCGACAGCAGCGTCAAAATTCAGGGATTTCGGATCTACCTGGGTATTAAAACTCTCCACTGTACACAAGTACAAGTCCTTAAAACCAAACTCCTCTTTGGCGATCTTTCGCCATAACGAAGCTGTCGCCGCTATGTCCGGAAACAGGGTGTGTCGATAGATCAAAAACACCGGGCAATCGTCTACTCGTATGTACCTGGGATCAGAAAATACGTGTTCGCATAGCCAACGAATGTGCGCCTCATCATCATCGGGGTGGTAGTCTTGTTTCATTAAAATATCATCCTCCATACCGTCCCAGCGGCGGGTCCAATTCTCATTGGCCCAACACAACATAAAAGGCATGTCGGGTTCCCCGAGCCGCAACATTTCATTCACCGGGTATTCGAGCAATCGTTTCCCGTTGAACCAATAGTGGTAGTAGCAAAATCCATGAATTCCATGGGCCTTCGCGAGTTCGGCTTGGGCATTTCTGGCTTCCGGCAATCTCAGATCGTAAAATCCCAGGTCGGTTGGCACATGGGGCTGGTAATGACCCTCGAAAAGTGGCTGCGCCTTGGACACGTTGGTCCATTCTGTAAAACCTTTCCCCCACCATTCGTCATTTTCAGGGATGGGATGAAATTGAGGCAGCACAAATGCTATGGACCGAACATTCATAAAGTGGGCGAGCTTTTTGGGGTTACTAAGATCTCAATAAATTGTGCACGGATACCGTAACGGAGGTCGTCCAAATAAACGATCTCGCTTTGTGCACCTGTTTGTTCCCTGATAAAATCGACAATATCAAAGCCCCAATGCATGGTAACCGGTGAGCCTTTATCGTCTATCGGATTGCCATGCCACTCGGGTTCAAACAGGAAATTGGGTTGCCCATCGTCGCCCAGTGTAGCCCAACGCTGCGTGGGTTGATGACGATTGATGATAGGTACCGAAAAAATGTGCGCACCACCAGCTTTAAGGGTACGATCGATCTCTTTGAAGGCTTTTTCAGGGTGATACACATGCTCCATCACATCGCTGGTGACCACAAGATCGAAGGTGCTGTCTTCAAAGGTTTGTTCTTCTAGATTTTCGTTCCGCACCCCATTCACCATACTTCCCAATGGTGCCGAGGTAAAGAACTGGGTTTCGGTATAATCCGATACTCTTGAACGCAACAACAGACTGTGTCCACGATTTCCCGGAGACGACTCGTGTATCGTTAAGTCCTCCCAATTGGGATACTTGTCCTTTATGGTAAGCATCAGAGCTCGTTCTCGTGGAATGGAACCACAGTTGGAGCATTGAAAAAAATCTCTAAGCCACTGATGCCGGGAAACAAAAAGCACCTCCTGTTCGCAGCAGGGACAATACCCTTCCTGCTTAAAATAAAAGCTTCCGATACGTTGCTCGTACAACGATTGGACCTTTTTTCGGATCAACTTTTTAATGCCCTTCTTCAAATCACTTCCTTTTAAACTTTCGTTGAAACCTTCGAATTTGATATCGAATGGGATGCTCCTTTTGTTGCTTTCTTACCAGTTCAGGATAACAGGCAAATTCTGGGGTATCGATCAAAGGATCGAAGACATCTATCGCAAAATAGTCAATAATATTCTCAATCCGGTCTTTTGCGAAGGCAACATCGCGACCATGAGTAGAGACACCGCCAGCAACAAAATAGCAAATCGTGAGATCAACATATTCAAAGGGTGCCCTGGCCCAGCAACGCAGATTGAAATCCCAATCGGAGATCACGGGATACTTCAGGCTGAAGTTCCCGATGAGCTTCGCAACAAATTCGCGTTGATAAAAAATGGCCTGGTGGCAGATATTCTTATTCAATAATTTGAGGGTATCGAAGGGACCATCATACAGGGTCCCGTCGGCTGCCCATCCCGCATCGCCAACTACGGCAACATTTCCGTACAACACCTTGGCAGTGGAGTTGCCAAAATGAGTGGCCATGGCCGCAAGTACTTCAGCATTGTAGAAACGATCGTCGCTTCCCAGAAAAATGATCCAGTCTCCCGTGGCATGCACCATGGCTTTGTTCATGGCATCGTACACGCCCGAATCCTTTTCAGAATAAACCTTTAAACCGGGCAATCGATCGCGAAAAGACTCGGCAACTTCGAGGGTATCATCGGAAGAGGCACCATCCATGATCACCACCTCAACAGCATCATAGGTTTGAGCCACAATACTTTGCAAAGCGATCGACAGCGTTCCACCCGAATTAAAGGTGGGAATAAGTACACTTACGGTATGCCGAGATTCTACACCCATTTCACTTTAAAATTGGTCCCGTTGGTTTTTAACAATTTGGCCGATTTCAATTGCAATCGTTCCCTGGTCCTTAATTTCTTTTTACTTTGCTGAACCGCTCGGCGTGCCTCGCTCAAATAGGCACCCATATCGGCCGATTTCTGACCTTCCCGTTTGCGGAAAGCAGCCAGTTGTTGTCTGGTGCAATACAATTCCTCATGCTCGAAGAATCGCATCCAGAGGTCGAAATCGGCAGCCAATTGATATTCCAGATTGAGGGTCCCTCCTGCCTTTTCCCATAGCGATCGTGTCCAAAAAGTAGATTCCTGTTGAATAAAAGAGAACTCTTTTTGGTGGTATCCTCTCAGGAAATAATAACGATTGGCCACTGGTTCACGCTGCAATATTAGTTGATCTTGCTCATCGATCATCGACGGATACCCCTGGAGCCAACTTATTTCCGGGTTTTCTTGAAATATTCGGGCCACGGTTTCCAGAGAACCCTCCCAGAGCACGTCATCGGAATTGATCCAACACATGATTTCACCAGTCGCTCGCAAAAAACCCTTATTAATCGCATGGTACATGCCATCATCCGGCTCGCTCACCCAATAATGTAGTTGTTCCTGATACTTGCTGATGATCTCCCGAGAGTCATCGGTACTGCCACCATCGATCACAATGTATTCGAGTTCCGGGTATTGCTGGTCCAGCACCGATTGGAGGGTGCGCTCTATAAATGCCCCCTGGTTAAAATTGGGGGTTACTACAGAGATCTTTGGATATTTGGCTAGCGGAGGCAAATTGGTTAGGATTCTAGTGATTGCAAAAAGGTCTCGAACTGCGCCGGCGGAACACCAGCCAAAAGCTGATCGAAATCCTTCAAGGCCTTGTCATAAATTTCAAAATCAAATCGATTGAGCGCTCGTATCTTTTCTTTCTGAAGGTCGGTCAACGCCGTTTTGGCATCATTGCTCACATTCAGTCGCTGATACCTTATGGGTCGCTTCCAGTCGAGTTGCTCTTTTAACAAATATAGGGTCTCTTCATATCTTTCCATAATCCCAACCAGGAAGAAGGACTGCGCCAGATGCGATTTGGCCAGTGCGAATGTTTCTTCCGTGCATTCCTCTCGTTGTTCGACGCCGGCCAACAACTTGGTTTGCCCGTTGCAGATCTCCATATTGAGGTCGCCGCGCTCCAAAAAGTCGTCGAATGTAATTGATTCCGAAGAAAAAACAGCATGAAGATAATGAATTGGTGTACGCATTACATACCGATAATACGAATAGGCCCTGGTATACGGATCTCGTAGCATGGCGAAATAGCGCACCTGCTCAGGATCTTTGAAGAACCGATGGCAACCAAAGGCAAAGTGACCACCCTTGACCACCTTGATGAACCGTTTCCGGAAGTTACTCTTACGCTCCAATTCAAGGAGGCGTTGCTCCCGCTCATGGTCCGGGATATTGTAAATATTCCTGGAGGGGTACTGGTCGTCTACCAACCGCTGAAGTGTGGTGCCACCGTTTTTGGGGATATGTAGGAAGATATATTTCATGAGGAGGCAAAAACGGTGTTGTGAATGGTCAGAAAATGTTGATGGATGCAATCCAACGCATGACGACTAGTAAATGTCGAAGTCTCTCGTACTTCATTAGCGTTGGCAATCAAGGCTGTTCGAACCTCAGGGTCCATTATTTTCAGCAAGGCCTTGTTGATACTTTCTTCGGAAGCAGGATCAAAGTATATGGCCCCGTTACCCAATTGTTCTCGATGCCCGTCAAAATCCGAACACAATACCGGACATCCAAGGCTGGCTGCCTCCAGGGGCGGCATATTGGTGGGACCGAGGAACGTTGGCATCACCAATGCAATAGCATGGCGATACAGGGTGTGCAGTGCCTCGTTGGATATAAAGCCCAGGAACGATACTTGATCGGCTATTCCGAGGGTTTGCACCAGCTGTTGTACCTCCTTCAGATTCCCTTTGTCGCTACCACTAAACACCAGCTTTACGTTGGGAAACTCCTGGTGAAACTGCCCAAAAGCCTTTACAAGGGTATCGTGATTTTTGTGTTTCCAAAATTGAGCCGGATAGAACATAAAAGTCTCAGGCTGCAGTCCGAACTGTTCCAAAATTTCGTGCTGTTCTTTATCGGGAACGTCCAGTGTTACGATGCCACCGGGGAAGAGTGGGACGATAAATACCTTATCGGGATCCACCTTCACCAGGTCGATCAATTCTTGCTTCCCCGCCTCCGATTCGACGAAAACAGCAGTCGCTTTGGGCAATGTGTAGTCATACCACACACGCCGACGTTTGAGTTCGCCCTTATCCACGATTTCGGGAAAAGGCGGCATGGAAAGGTGTGCCACATCCCAGTTGGTGGTGATAAACGGATAATCGCTCACGTACTGTTGCATTTGAGACATATAGTACACCAGGTCTATTTTCTGTGCTTTCAGCTGTGCGGTAGTTTCGTCCTGCCTAAGCGCATCGCGCTTCGCTTTTAGCGCTGCTGCCTTTTTACGAAAGCGATAAAACCTATTAGCAATTTGATGAACAACTCGCTGGACCAACGGGAGCTCCCGCTTGCTTTCTTTGAGATGAACCACTTCTTTTTGGAACGATTCCAACCCGTGTTGATAGCTCACGAAAACCACGTCAATATGCTCCGGAAAAGTATGTGCATCGATACGTTGGACCAACTGGGTGGCATAGGAGAATCCTCCTCCCACCGCGGGATTAATATGCTCATCAATCCAGATACCTACTTTCATTCAGCTTTTCTTTTTGGCCACCACCACGGCATTCCAGGTGTCAAGCGATGGTGCATCCGTGCTTAACCACTGATAGCATCCCTGCATGTCGAAGCCCGCGAGCGACAAGAAGAGTTCGATCTCCGGTTGGAACAAATAGCGCATGGAATGTTTTTCTTTTACCACCTCTACCTTGCCCGACGACAACTCAGTGATCTGGAGATGGTAGTTTACGTCCACCACGTTCCTATCCACATGCATTTCCGGGATGGCCTTTCTCACCACTCCGATACGATCGTTGCCCAGCGTTTTCTCCCTAACAACGGGCGGATCGGTCAAAACGCCCGGTCCATACCAAAAATCGAATACCAGGATGCCACCCGGCGACAAATGGGTGTGGGCCGTTTTGAAGGCCTTTTCCAGATCCTCATTCGAATTTTGATAGCTAAATACGTGAAACAGCGACGTAACAATAGGATATTGCTTTCCGTTGCGAAAGGAACGCAGATCGCCTTGTTCAAAATGCAAATCCTCTTCATCGCCAAAATTTCGTTTGGCACGGACAATCATCTCTTCAGATAGATCCACCCCATCGACGTTATAGCCTTTGGCCAAGAATAATTGAGCATGCACTCCGGTTCCGCAACCCAGGTCGAGAATTTGATTTGCGGCAGGTGATTGTTGCTGAATCAATTCGTCTACATAATCCACTTCCCGCTGATAGTCCTTATCCTGGTACAACAGATCATAACACTGTGCATAAAGATTGAAGTTATCCATTGGCCACAATGTCTAATAGGTATTCCGACACCTGGTCGATCTCGGCATTGGTCAATCCCAGGCCGGAAGGAATATAAAATCCGTTGCGGGCCATCTTCTCCGCCACCGGGTAGGACTCAGTGTTAAAGAGGTTCATCTTCTGAAATACTGGTTGTTCGTGCATACACCAAAAGAATGGGCGTGTTCCCACTTTTCTACTTTTCAGTTCTTGCTGAATCCTATTCGCCAAGTCCTCCGTATCGGCCACCAAACCGTACACCCAGTAGATGTTCTCCGCATAGTGCGTGGTAGGCAACGGAAGCTGAAGACCTTGTATTTCTTGTAAGTTTCGGTTATAACGATTACCAATTTCCCTCTTTCGTTCAATGATCCAATCGATCTGTTCCAACTGGGCCACTCCCAAGGCTGCCTGCATGTTGGTCATGCGGTAGTTCCAACCCATCTCTTCATGCACAAACCGCCGCGATGGTAAAAAACACAGGTTCTTCAGTTCGCGACAACGTGCAGCCAAGGCATCATCATTGGTAAGGATCATTCCGCCCTCCCCGGTCGTGATGTGCTTGTTGGGGTAGAAACTAAAAATACTGACGTCGCCAAACGATCCACACTTCTGTCCATTGGATTGCTGACCGTGCATTTCGGCAGCGTCTTCGATGATCTTAAGGTTGTGCTTGCGTGCCAGAGCCATCACCGGTTCCATGTCGACAGGCAATCCATAAATATGTACCACCAGTATGGCACTAGTATTAGGGGTGATCCTGGCTTCAATATCTTCCACTTTCATGTTCCAGGTCGCCTGGTCCGAATCTACCAACACCGGCACCAAACCCTGCTGTACCAACGACTGCACAGGAGAAATGATGGTAAAGGTGGGAGCGATCACTTCACTCCCTTTTTCCAGGTTCAATGCACGTACCGCCACGTCGAGAGCCGCCGAGCCATTGCAAACCGCAATACCGTGATTAGTTCCTATATAGGCTGCAAATTCATTTTCAAAACGACCCACAAAAGGCCCTTCCGAAGAGATCCACCCCGTATCAATACACTCGTTGATGTACTTCTTTTCGTTACCGTTAAGTAATGGAGTGTTTACGGGGATCATTTTACATTCACTTTCTTGGAACTAACTGGCTCAAAACGGGTCTTGTCACGGTCTCCAGAGTACGGACCTTGTTTTACCTCGATGATCTCACTGTCTTCCAACATCTCAAAGCCATGTCCACCGGCGGCCAATAAGATCACATCTCCGGCCGATAGCACCCGGCTTTCCAAATATTCTTTTTCATCATCGTAGAAGTCGACTCGTACCTTACCCGATTTGATATACAATACCTCTTGAGTCCAAACCACCTCCCTTTTTACTGGATTGTGCACATGGGGCTCGATCACGTAATGCTTTTTGCGGTTCATATAGCCCAATTGTTGGGAAAAATCGTTGGGCGTAAAAAATTGGATCCCTTCCTCTTTGTAGGAAGCTCCAATGATCACGGCCAGCAGGGTATCGTTATGTTTAATTTGTTCGACCATATGACTAGTTGCCTTGTAAGGACAGAAGAAAT
>JBCCHR010000114.1:0-8479 GCA_039028655.1 Bacteroidota bacterium | reverse complement strand
GACTCGACCGATGTCTCAGGGGCATTGGCCGGTTTTTTGGTGATCACATTAATGATTCCACCAACCGCTTCCGAACCATACAAAGTGGAAGCCGGACCTTTCACGATCTCTACTCGCTCGATCAATGATTGTGGGATGCCGGTGAGTCCATAAACGGTCGACAAGCCACTTACAATGGGCATTCCATCAATGAGCACAAAGGTGTATGGTCCTTCCAATCCATTCACATGAATGTCTCCGGTATTACAAATGTTACAGTTCAGCTGCGGTCGAACCCCGTTCACATTTTGCAGCGATTCAAATACGGATGGTGTAGGATTCATACGGAAAAAGGTCTTGTTGAATACCTCCACTGGCACAGGGCTTTTTAACTTACTTACGGGTCGCAATGTTCCGCTCACAACGATCTCATCCAAACTGGTGCCCTTAGCCAATAGAAAATTGAATCCCTGCTCGCCTCCTTCTAAAAGTAGTTGTTGCGTTTGAGAAACATATCCGGTATATGAAATAACTAACGTATAGGACCCGTTGGGTATATCGTCGATCCTAAATGATCCATCCACATCGGTAGTAGCTCCTATCTCCAGTGTTGGAACGTATACTGTAGCAAACGATAAAGGACCGGAATCGTCCTCGACAACACCAAAAACTGTGTTCTGCGCATTACAACAGTAACCCACAAAAATGATCAACATAGCCAAGAACAACCTATATGTTTTCATTTGGATAAATATATTTTTAGACAAAACTAAAAAAATTATTGTAATACACAAAATTTAGTATCTTTGGAACATGGAATTTAGTTTTTCGGCTGAGGATTACCTCAAGACCATCTACCATTTGGAGAAACTCTCGCCCAAAGGCGTTTCAACCAATGCCGTGAGCGAGTATATCAAAACGAAACCGTCCTCTGTAACGGACATGCTTAAAAAGCTTTCCGATAAAGGACTGGTCAACTATGTACCATATCGAGGTGCAACTCTTACAGAAAAAGGACGATTGGCTGCCCTGAAGGTGGTTCGTAAGCATAGACTGTGGGAGGTTTTTCTTGTAGATAAACTTAAGTTTCATTGGGATGAAGTACATGAGATCGCCGAACAACTGGAGCATGTGCAGTCCGACGAACTCGTCGCCAAGCTGGATACTTTTTTGGGAAATCCCGATTTCGACCCCCATGGCGACCCTATCCCGGATAAGGACGGAAACGTAAAACCTACCGAAAAGAAATTATTGTCTGAATTGGAGAAGAAACAGCGAGGTGTTTGTGTGGGCGTAAAAGAAAGCGGGAGCGAGTTTCTACAATACCTGGACAAACGCAACATTACCATTGGCACTAAGATCAATGTCCTCGGCAAAGAGTTTTTCGATGGATCAATGATCATTCAGGTGGGGCCGGACCAGTTCTTCATATCAAAGAAAATAGCTGAGAATCTATACATTCAAACTACTTAATTTGCGATCAAATATTTACATAGTCGTTTTGTTTTTCTTTGGAATCACTTATGGCCTACAAGCACAGGACGATTCCAAAGATCCTATTGAAGACGTCTTGATCACCGATCGCCCTACAGCTTCTGCCTCACCCACTACGATTGCCCCAGGAAATTTACAACTAGAAACCGGAGGGTTTTATACTTCCTTTGAAGAGACAGTTGGTAGTGAAACTGTTCAACTAGAGGTTCTGGGATACAATACCTCCTTACTGCGTTATGGAGTACTGGACAATCTGGAATTGCGCCTCGGATGGAACTTTGAAGAGGGACAAACCACGATCAATGGAAGAAAACTCATGGACGTAACCTCTGGATTCTCTCCCCTACTCGCGGGAGCGAAAGTAAATATTACCCAGGAAAACGGATGGATTCCAACGATCGCCTTGTTGGGACATTTGTACCTTCCTTTAACAGCTGGTGAAGATTACAAGCCCGATACCACCGGTGCAGATTTTCGTTTCGCCTTCGCGCACTCGCTGTCTGATAGATCAAGTCTTGGATACAATCTAGGTGCACAATGGGGAAACGATTCACCGGAAGTGGCTTACGTGTATACCTTAGTCTATAGTCTTAGCATAGCGGAGCGCTTTGGTCTGTACGCCGAAGTATATGGGGACCTGCCTGAGAACAACTCCGCCAATCACTATTGGAACACGGGACTCACCTATTTGGTTTCCCCCAACTTCCAACTAGATGCGACAATAGGTACCAGCATCACTGAAGGTCAGGATATTTTGTTGGCTGCAGGAATCAGCTATCGAATTCAAAAAAAATAACATGAAAAAAATAGTATTTTTCCTCCTATCACTCACAATCATTGGCTGTAAGAACCAAACGGAAGTCAATGAAAAGCTGAGTGTCGTGACCACCACGACCATGATCACCGATCTGGTGAAGAATATTGGTGGCGACATGATCGAAGTGAACGGGTTGATGGGCGCCGGCGTAGATCCTCACTTGTACAAGGCCAGCGAAGGTGATGTGAGTAAACTGTACAATGCTGATATCATTTTTTATAATGGATTGCACCTGGAAGGCAAATTGGTGGAGGTATTTGAGAAAATGGAAAGTTCAGACAAGGCACAGGTTGCCCTGGCCGATCTACTAGACAAATCCGGCCTTGTCGGTTCCGAGTACTTTGCGTCCAATTACGACCCTCACGTGTGGTTCAACATTGATTATTTCAAGGAATTTGCATCGAATGTGGCCAAGGTGCTTTCAGAAAAAGATCCGGCCAATGCCTCGGTCTATAAACTGAACGAACAGCAGTACCAAAAGAAACTGGATGGTTTGAAAATAGAGATCCTCGCAACGGTTGCTAAGCTCCCGGAAGAGAAACGCATCCTGGTTACAGCTCACGATGCCTTTAATTACTTCGGAAGCGCTTACAACTTCCAGGTAGTTGGGTTGCAGGGATTGTCCACAGCAACCGAAGCAGGAGTTCAGGACGTGCAACGACTGTCCGATTTTATCATCGACAACGACGTGAAAGCCATCTTCGTTGAAAGTTCGGTACCACGACGAACCATTGAAGCCCTTGAGCAGGCGGTTCGTTCAAGAGACCACGAGGTGAAGATAGGCGGCTCGCTGTATAGCGATGCCCTGGGAGACCCTGGTACCGAGGAAGGCACCTATATTGGAATGTTCCGCTATAACGTGAATACCATCGTAAACGAACTGAAATAATGAGTGATACCATTGCCATACAAGTAGACGACCTTACCGTTGCCTACAACTACAAACCGGTACTCTGGGATATCGATCTGGTGATCCCGGAAGGCGTTCTAATGGCGATAGTTGGACCCAACGGCGCGGGAAAATCGACCCTGATCAAATCGATTCTGGGCATCATCAAACCCATCGCCGGTAGTATTTCGATCTATGGCAAACCCTATGAAGAACAACGCAAATTAGTGGCCTACGTCCCCCAAAAGGGTAGCGTGGACTGGGATTTCCCAACCACGGCGCTGGACGTGGTTATGATGGGCACCTATGGCAGTTTGGGATGGATCAAAAGACCAGGACAAAAGCAAAAAAAGGCTGCCTTAGAGGCCCTGGAAAAAGTTGGCATGCTGGCGTTTAAGCATCGGCAGATCAGTGAGCTAAGCGGGGGACAGCAACAGCGCATTTTCCTGGCAAGGGCATTGGTCCAAAACGCGTCCATCTACTTCATGGACGAACCCTTCCAGGGAGTAGATGCTTCTACAGAAATAGCGATCATCAATATATTGAAGGAGTTGCGCAAGGCGGGGAAAACGTTGGTGGTGGTGCACCACGACCTGCAAACGGTCCCCGAATACTTTGATTGGGTTACTTTTTTGAATGTAAAAAAGATCGCCACCGGTCCGGTCAAGGATATATTTAATGATGACTATCTCACCCAAACCTACGGTATCAACTATAAAGTAGCGATCAATAAATAATGTCTCTCGCCGAATACTTCGAACTGGTCTTTACCGACTATACGCTACGCACCATTACATTGGGCACTGCGATATTGGGGGCCATTTGTGGAATGCTGGGTAGTTTTGCCGTGCTTCGGAAGCAGAGCTTGCTGGGAGATGCCATTTCCCATGCCGCACTACCGGGAATTGCTCTGGCCTTTCTTATCACCGGTGCGAAAGATTCGAACATTCTGCTATTGGGTGCATTGGTGAGCGGCTTGATAGGCACCTTTTGGATACGCGGAATGATCACCAAAACCCATCTCAAGACCGACACGGCATTGGGGCTCATCCTGTCCCTTTTCTTCGGATTTGGGATGCTGTTGCTCACCTTTATTCAGAAACAACCCAACGCCAACCAGGCAGGCTTGGACAAGTATTTGTTCGGGCAAGCCGCCACATTGGTGGAAAAGGATGTAACCCTCATGGCCATCGTTACCGGGTTGTGCCTTTTGATCCTTTTCCTGTTTTGGAAGGAGTTTAAAATCCTGCTGTTCGATGCAGATTATACCAAAACCCTGGGATTCAATACCCGATTGATCGACGTGCTCATTACTTTTTTTATCGTGCTCGCGATCGTACTGGGGCTCCAGACAGTGGGGGTGATCCTTATGAGTGCCATGCTGCTGGCCCCGGCTGCTGCGGCCCGCCAATGGACCAATAAACTAAGCACCATGATCGTGCTGGCTGCTATTTTCGGAGCGTTCTCCGGTGTCTTCGGAACGGCCATCAGTGCCAGTGAGAATAACTTGTCTACCGGGCCTGTGATCGTTTTAGTAGCGGCCGCTTTCGTGATCTTTTCGTTTGTCTTTTCTCCGGGAAGAGGCTTGTTGTTTCGCGAGATACGATTCAGAAAAAACAGAAGAGATCTCAAGCTTCAAAAGACCTTGCAGTTTATGTACGGCATCGCACAAACCCATGAGAATATCTCTCATCCGCATGCTATTAAGATTTTGAACAATTTCCAGGGATTTACGAAAAAGTCCCTTCAGAAATTAGAAGAAAAGAACTGGATCACCTTGTCGGGACAGCAATGGGCCATGACGGCAAAGGGATTTAAAAAGGCCAAAAATCTTTATAATCAATTGGAAGAAGATGAGTAGTCCGCAGATCGAAATACAACTCATTGCCATGGTGGTCGCTGTGGCCTGTGCCATCCCCGGGGTGTTTTTGGTATTGCGAAAAATGGCGCTCATTAGTGATGCGATAAGTCATTCGATCCTTCCCGGAATCGTGATCGGTTTTTTCATAACCCAGGACCTCAACTCTCCCTTGTTGATCTTGCTCGCGGCCATCACCGGGGTGATCACCGTGGTGTTGGTGGAGGCTATTCAAAAAACAGGGTTGGTGAAAGAAGATACGGCCATTGGACTGGTGTTCCCGGCGCTATTTAGTATAGGCGTGCTGCTCATTGCAAAAAACGCGAACGATGTCCATTTGGATGTGGATGCGGTGTTACTTGGAGAACTGGCGTTTGCCCCTTTTGACCGGCTGGTTTTGGGAGCAACCGACCTTGGACCCAAGTCGCTTTGGGTGATGGGAGGCATTTTGTTGTTCATCATTTTGCTGCTCTACCTCTTTTTCAAAGAATTAAAAGTGAGCACATTCGACGCCGGACTTTCTGCCGCCTTGGGTATCTCTCCTGCGGTGATGCATTACGGGCTTATGTCGGTTTCCTCGGTTACCGTGGTGGGTGCCTTCGATGCCGTTGGAGCCATTCTCGTAGTAGCTTTGATGATCGCGCCTGCTGCGACGTCCTACTTGCTCACTTCCGACCTCAAGAAAATGATCTTTCTTTCTATTGGCTTCGGAATATTCTCGGCCATAGCCGGTTATTGGCTGGCACATGTGCTGGACGCCTCTATTTCCGGTTCCATCACCTCGGTGTTGGGCGTTACCTTCCTGATGGTCTACCTGTTTGCCCCGTCTAAGGGCCTGTTGGCCGTATTGTACCGAAGGAGACAGCAGCGCACTGAAGTGTCTCTTCTCACCTTCCTCTTACACCTCAACAACCACAGCGAAGAGAGCGAACGACATATCAATCACCTCAACGAGCACATCAATTGGCAAAAAGTGCGATCCAAGACGGTATTGGAGCTGGCATCAAAGAACAACCTCATCACTGTGGATCAGCAAATTGTCTCTTTGACCAAAAAGGGCAAGGAATTTACGGATCTGGCCCTAGAGTATATTATGACCAACAAAGATGAGAAGATCGAGCACATGAAGGACGACTTCTTTCTATTCAGAGGCTAGGTTTGGCACGCTTTTTAATGTATTTTCATATTAAATCCTGAAAAATGAGAATTGTACTAGTACTCTGGTTATGTGCCCTACCCCAATTTCTTTGGGCCCAGGACGACACCCCTATTACCCCTCGAATTGCCATCAAGGTAGCACTGAGCGAATCCATCGAAACCCATGAGGTTACGGTCGAATTCCTGGAGGTATTGGAAGATTCCCGTTGTCCAAAAGATGTAGAATGCCTTTGGGCAGGACGGGCTCGGGTTAAGGTAAAGGTGAGTCGACCGGATACCGATTCGGAGATCCTGGAGATCACCTTGGGTAAAAACGACTCGAATGTTCTTTACACGGACGAAAATTACGTCTTGCGCGCGGCAGCCCTCACTCCGTATCCAACTACAGAAAACTCGGGAACTCGTGAGTACGCACTATTGGTGGTGGAAGAGAAGTTATAGTTAGTGGCAGGCGCAATCGTCATTGCCGCACTTGGTCTTCCCCCCATCCAACGTTCCCCCCGATCGACGACTCGTCTCGAAGATGGGGTTCCAAACGAATTTCTTCAACAGAAAACCTGCAGCGATGGAAAATGCGAGAAGGACTAGAAACGTTTGCATAGTGTAAAGATACTTAATTTAAGATTTGATACGCCGCCAGCGCTGCTACGTAGGCGATCACTGTCATCACAGCAAGTTGCCATAACGGCCATTTCCAGCTATTGGTTTCTTTGCGCACCACAGCCAGCGTGCTCATACATTGCATAGCGAAGGCATAGAACAGAAGTAGCGATACACCACTCGCAAAATTGAAACGAGGGGCGCCTGTGGCAGGATTTACCTCTGAAGCCATCCTGTTCATGATGGTTTCTTCCTCTTCGCTCCCCACACTGTAAATGGTAGCCAGCGTACCCACAAATACTTCGCGAGCCGCAAACGAACTGATAATGGCAATCCCTATCTTCCAATCGTATCCCAGAGGTTCGACGGCAGGTTCAAAGCCCTTTCCGATAATACCTATATACGATTTTTCCAGTTTGAACGAAGCGATCCTGGTCTCTATTTCTTCTTCTGAAAGGCCTAACCCTTGTGTCTCTCGGCCTACGATCTCTTCGGCTTGCTTAAAATCACCCGGGCCATAGGAGGCAAGCACCCAAAGAATGATGGAAATCGCCAAAATGATCTTTCCGGCCCCAAAAACGAAAGACTTGGTCTTTTCGATCACCGTGGTCACTACATTTTTGACCATAGGCACCTTGTAATTGGGCATTTCGATCACAAAGAATGACCTGCTTTTGATCTTCATCACCTTGTCTAATAAATATGCCGAGAATATAGCGCTTCCGAAGCCCAAAAGGTACAAGAACATTAGCGTGAGTCCCTGCAGGCTGAAGATGCCCAGCACTCGCTGCTCCGGGATCACCAGGGAGATGATAATTAGGTAGACCGGTAATCGGGCCGAACAGGTGGTAAATGGCGTAACCAGTATGGTAATGAGTCGTTCCTTCCAGCTTTCAATGTTTCGCGCTGCCATGACCGCCGGAATGGCACAGGCCGTACCAGAAATAAGTGGTACGACACTCTTTCCACTTAATCCAAAGCGTCGCATCACCCGGTCCATAAGAAAGACAACGCGACTCATATAGCCACTTTCTTCAAGAATAGAGATAAAGAGAAATAAGAAGGCGATCTGGGGAATGAAAATAACGACTCCACCCAAACCAGCCACAATACCTTCAGCCAGCAGATTCGTAAAATCTCCCGCTGGCAATGAGTCTTTGATGAATTCGCTTAACTTGGCAAAGGAACTATCGATAAAGTCCATGGGATAGCCACTCCAGTCGAAGATGGCCTGAAAGATGAGTAACAGGATTCCGAAGAAAATAACATAGCCCCAAACCTTGTGGGTCAAGACACGATCGAGTCGGGACCGGAAATCGGTGGCATTGGCCGTGTCCACCTCCAACGTTTCTTTGAGAGTGTCGTTGATGAACTGATACCGCTTTATGGTTTCTTTTTGTTGAAGGTGCTTAAGGTTTTCCTCGGTTTCAGTTTTAAACTTCTCAACACCCTGAAACTGCCGCCTGTCCAGTCTTCCGAAGTTAACATCCTGCGTGATCACCAACCACAGCTTGTACAGATCCTGATCGGGAAAGGCCTCTTTGAGTCTCCCAAAATATTCGGGGGCGATCACCGAAGCATCCACGCAGGCCTCTTTCGAAAGATGGCGGTAGTTGGAAATAAGTTCTTTGAGCTCATCGAATCCTTCATTCTTTCGCGAGCTTACAATGGCGATCTTGGTCTT
>JBCCHR010000113.1:0-8510 GCA_039028655.1 Bacteroidota bacterium | reverse complement strand
CATCAATGACCTACTGAAATAGCGCACCTCATCCGTCTCATTGTCCAGAACCATCAATACATCGTCGCCGTGATACATGGCCGTGAGAATACTTTCGCTCAGTCGCTTGTCGGTGTCGCTTTCATCCTTGATCTGCAGGCGATCGATCACGATCTCGATGTCGTGGGTTTTGTATCGGTCGATGCGCATTCCTTTGGTGATCTCCTGTACTTCGCCATCAACCCGCACTTTTACAAATCCTTGTTTGGCGATCTGTTCGAACAATTCCCGATAATGCCCTTTCCTGGAACGCACCACCGGTGCAAGTACACTCACTTTCTTTCTGGCAAAGTCTTTGGCGATCAACTGCTGAATCTGCTCGTCGCTATAGCTCACCATTTTCTCTCCCGTTTGGTAGCTATAGGCATCACTGGCGCGAGCGAATAAGAGCCGTAGGAAGTCGTAAATCTCGGTAATGGTGCCCACAGTCGATCTCGGGCTTCTGCTGGTCGTCTTCTGCTCGATGGCGATCACTGGAGAGAGTCCTTCGATCTTATCCACATCCGGACGCTCCAAACTACCCAGGAACTGGCGGGCATAGGCCGAGAATGTTTCGATGTAGCGACGCTGACCTTCAGCATAGATGGTATCGAAAGCAAGGGACGACTTTCCACTTCCCGAAAGGCCAGTGATCACGACCAATTGTTCCCTCGGGATAGACACGTCGATATCCTTCAAATTGTGGACACGAGCCCCTAAAACTTCAATAACATCAGCACTTTTTACCATAATTTGCAAAGGTACTTAAATGGTTTGAAAATTGCGAGTCACGCGAGTCTAAAAGCTTCAGAAATAAAAAATAAAATGGGGTTTGGTTACCTGTTGGCTTCCTTGAGCACAAACTGGTAAAAACTGGTGGCCATAAAGAAGATCAGGCTGATCACGACCGAGTAGCTTACGATCAGACTAATGATGGGCAGGGCAAATAACAAGAAGATAAGTGGCAAGAGTAAACCCGCGATTACGAGGGTGAGGAAGATGCCGTATAGATAGCGTATGATAGCAGGAGCCTGCTTGTTGGTACGAGATTGTACCTGAACAAGTTTTGGAATCACTTCCTTGCTCATGTATTCTCCCAGTTTGGCTAGGAAAACCTCGTTAAAGGAAGAATCTTCGAAAGCTTCTCCGTCGATCGAATTGGCCAGGGTCATGATCTTTTCCTGATGGCGTTCAAAAACAGCATTGTAGTCCAGCGATTCCTTGAAGCTACCGTATTTATAGCCAAAATAGTACCATAGCCCGGATCCGCACTTGTGTTCGAGCCACTTAGAGACCATGTCCATATCGTACATATTGGGATATCGGATGTTTTCCGGGAGGTTTTTTTCCTTTGGATTGGTCATGAGCAGGGATTTCATTTCCAGGTACAGGTTCTCGGTGTCCTCGTATTGGTGATTCTCCTGTAAAAATTCGATGGCCAACTTGGATTTTCCCTTGTAGAATTCCTTGACATCGAAGAAGGTGAGACCGGCAAATTCATCGTCGATGTAATCCTGAAGTCCGGGTAACCACATTTTAGAACGAAGCAAGATCTCGATGATGCTCCGGAAGTTGTGCATCTTCTGCGTGATCTTACTCAGGTGGTCGATGGCCTCGGAACGTCCTTGTTTGAGTCCAACAGCCAACCAGGCCAGGTAGATCATGATGATGGAGGATAGAAACCCACTAATAGCAATGAAAATCTTAGTCATGCCGGAAAGTGTGGTAACAAAGGTAGGATCGGCGATCACTTTTTCGCGAAGTAAAAATACGAGTGCAATACACAGAACCCCACTAAGGACAAGGGGGAGAATGGTATATAAATCCTTAGCAAAAGATCTATTTCTCATATTTAATCTCATTGCAACGTATGGAAGAGGGGGCTTTTGCTGAAGAAAAGTTACAGCCAAAAGGTATTCCCCCAAGAACCCTTACCTGCAATTATTGGTGTTTACAACTAGTTGAAGTACCAAAAGTAAGGTAAATTCTTACATTTTGTAGTAATATACTTACAATTCGACGTACGGTGTGCTTTTATCGATTAAACGTCAAAATTGGAGAATTCCGATCAATACCCGAGGGCGGTATCGTCTCCTCGTTTGTCGGCCCCACCTTCCAGGCGGCCATCAGGAAGCACGTGGATGGCATCAACTTTCCCGATCACGGGATACTTGGCCTCATCGATCGTATACCCTTTGGATTCGAGTTCAAGCAGGATGTCATCCGGAAATTCGTCGGTTTCGAGCTGTACGGCATCCGGCAACCACTGATGATGGAATCGGGGTGCATTTACTGCCTGCTGCATGTTCATGTCGAATTCGTAGACGTTTAAAATGGTTTGGAGTACCGAGGTGATAATGGTCGAACCGCCAGGGGTCCCAAGGACCATGTACAATTCTCCCTCTTTTTCGATCACCGTGGGGGTCATCGAACTTAGCATCCGTTTCATCGGTGCGATGGCATTGTTCTCACCTCCAATGAGTCCGAACATATTAGGTTGCCCCGGTTTTGAACTAAAATCGTCCATTTCGTTGTTCAGAAAAAAACCGAGCTCATCCACATAAACTTTGGAGCCAAAATAGGCATTTAGCGTGGTGGTGTTGGCTACTGCGTTGCCAAATTGGTCCACGATGGAGTAGTGGGTGGTTTCGGTACTTTCCAACTGCATCCACCGGGCCGCCTCAACGTCCCCATAACGAATAGCGTCGGAGGGTGTCGCTTTCTCAAAGGACATGGTGCCCATCCTTCCCTGGACATATTCTTCGGAAATGAGCACATCGACCGGTATGTCAACAAAATCCGGGTCTCCCAGGAAATGACTCCGATCGGCATAGGCGCGACGCTCCGCCTCGGTAATGAGTTGAATACTTTTAGCACTGTTGTGACCGTATTCATCGATCGGGTAAGGTTCCAGCGCCTTCATGATCTGGGCCAGGCATACGCCGCCACTCGAAGGAGGTGCCATGGAGATCACTTTGAGATCTTTGTATTGAAAGGTAAGTGGCTCCCTCCATTCAGCTTCGTAGGACTTTAGATCGTTCATGGAGAGGATACCTCCCTTGGCTTGGATGTCTGCGGAAAGGATCCGGGCCGTTTCACCAGAATAGAATTCCGACCGACCATTCCTGGCGATACGAGACAACGTATTGGCCAGGGCTTCGTTCACAATGCGATCTCCGGCCTTATAGTTGGCCGTATACAACGAGGGTTTGCCATTGGCTTTTAGGATCTTTTCCCGTTGCTCGTTGATGTTCTTTACATCCAATTCAGTGAGTACATACCCATTTCGGGCCAAATCGATGGCTGGTTGTAGCAATTCTTCAATGGGCAAGGTGCCCAGTTTTTGATGCACGGCAAAGATCCCGGCAACCGTCCCAGGTACACCGATGGCCATCCCTCCGAGTAAACTCTTGTCTGCGATCACCTCACCCTGCTCGTCCAGGTACATATCCCGATGTGCTTTTATGGGCGCCATTTCCCGAAAGTCGAAGGTTCCCAATTCTCCGTGTTGGGTTCGATACACCATAAATCCGCCACCTCCCAGGTTTCCGGCAATGGGATAGGCCACCGCCAGGGCCATTTCGGTCGCTACCATGGCATCGAATGCATTGCCACCACTCTTCAAGACCTCTAGCCCAATACGGGATGCTTCCTCCCTGGCTGAGACCACCATGGCATTTTCGGCTATGAGACCAATCTCCGGCTCCGTTTCCACTTCTTGGACGGGTTGGTCTTTGCAGGCAAAAACGAGTAGGAGCGATAAAAGGCACAAGTACTTCATAGGGTGGCACGTTTGTTTTCTGAATAGGCAATGATCTCGGCAAAGAAGGTAGTGAATTCCTCTTCAAATTGTTCGTAATGCTCCTCTAGTTCTACCACGGCAAAATTCATACGGGAAACGCCTTTGGTGCGCACGTTCATTTGCGAGAGGATCTTACTTATGCCCTTCACCGTTCGGTAGCTGAGCAACCAGTTGTCGCTGATCATGTATGGCATCATACGCTTGATACGGATAGGTAGCAGCTGGTAATTATTCCGAAGTAATTCATAAAAATCATCTACAAAACTATCCAGGGGTTGTTCGTGATAGTCGTTCCAGTTTTTTGCCAGGAAATGATCGTAAAGGATATCGACGATTACGCCACTGTAATGCCCGTAGTTTTTATGCAGTCGTTTGGTGCTTTGTCGCACTGTAGGATGGGCATCGGTATAGGAATCGATGGCGCGGTGCAGCAGGATGCCCTTTCGAATAGGATCCGGGTATTTTTCATACTTCTTTCCTTTGATTCCGTCGGCGATAAAATTGCCGATGATCACCCCTTCGTCATCCCCGGAAAGGTAAATATGTGCGAGAAAATTCATTCCGGACAATTTACAAAATTGACATTAGAAATGTACTTTTAAAAAGTATCTTTGCGTAAATTTTTCAAGCATGACATTGATAAAATCCATATCCGGAATTCGCGGCACCATAGGAGGCGCGCAAGGCGATAATTTAACTCCGATAGACGTCGTAAAATACGCGGCGGCCTATGGCAGTTGGGTGCGGTCCCAACGCGATAAAGAACGTTACCAGGTGGTCGTGGGTCGGGATGCACGGATCTCCGGATCGATGATCCAACAGCTGGTGATGAACACCTTGATAGGCCTAGGGATCGACGTGGTGGATCTTGGTTTGTCGACCACGCCAACCGTTGAGGTGGCCGTGATGCTTGAACATGCCGACGGAGGCATTATTTTAACGGCCAGTCACAACCCAAAGCAGTGGAATGCCTTAAAACTGCTCAATAACAAAGGTGAGTTCCTGGACGCCGCAGCGGGACAGGAAATTTTGAATATTGCCGAACAAGAATCGGTAGTGTTTGCTGATGTGGACCAATTGGGTTCCATCCACAAGAATGAGGCTTATATCGACATGCATATCGACGAAATATTGGAATTGGAACTGGTCAACGTGGATGCCATTCGAAAAGCCAACTTTCGAGTGGTGGTAGATGGTGTGAATTCGACCGGTGGGATCGCGGTGCCTTTGCTTCTGGAGGCCCTGGGCGTACATCCAGTGAAGTTGTTTTGTACTCCCAATGGGGAGTTTCCGCATAATCCGGAACCGCTGGAAGAACACTTGGGTGACCTGATGAAAGCGGTGGTGGAGGAAAAGGCCGATTTTGGACTTGTCGTCGATCCGGATGTCGACCGATTGGCTTTTGTAGATGAAAATGGTGCCATGTTCGGAGAAGAATACACCCTGGTGGCCGTATCCGATTATGTCCTTACACACACTCCTGGTAATACGGTATCGAATATGTCGTCAACCAGAGCACTCAGAGATGTTACTCTAAAACACGGTGGTTCGTATACCGCCAGCGCTGTGGGGGAAGTGAATGTGGTTCAGACAATGAAGGATACCCAGGCCGTAATCGGCGGAGAAGGCAATGGAGGCGTGATTTATCCGGAATTGCACTACGGGCGGGACAGCCTGGTGGGGATTGCCCTGTTCTTATCGCATTTGGCCGAGAAAAATATGTCTGTGAGTGCCCTTCGCGCAACTTATCCGGCCTATTACTTCAGCAAGAACAAGATCCAACTCACGCCCCAACTCGATGTGGACGCCTTGTTGGCAGCCATGGAAGCCCGTTATGCTTCCGAAGAAATAAATACCGTGGATGGGGTAAAGATCGATTTTGCCGAGAATTGGGTTCACCTTCGAAAGTCGAATACCGAACCTATTATCAGAATCTATGCGGAGGCGAAGTCGCAGGAAGAGGCGGATGCGCTGGCCGATCGGTTCATTGCCGAAATTAAGCAGGTGGCTAATCTATAATTTTCCTATTTTTGTGGTAACCCAGCTAATTCCAGACCTATGTCCGCGCCTGCAGTACGTGAAACCGTGAACCTCGAACAATACTTCGAACCGTTTCGAAATAACATTCTAGGCATCGATCATAGCTTCGAGTCGCCATTCGGTACTCAGAAGATCTTGTATTTCGACTGGACTGCCAGTGGCCGTCTTTACCGACCTATCGAGGAAAAGATGATGAACCAGTTGGGTCCCTTCGTGGCCAACACCCATACACGTACAACGGTAAGCGGTACTGCCATGACCCATGCCTATCACCAGGCACGGCAGATCATCAAGAAACATGTAAATGCCAGCGAGGACGACGTCCTGATCACTACAGGGACTGGTATGACCGGTGCCGTGAATAAGTTCCAACGCATACTCGGACTAAAAGTTCCTGAGCAGATCAAGGATTTCTTCGAGATCAAGGATGAAGATCGTCCCATTGTATTTGTTTCTCATATGGAACACCACAGCAACCAGACGTCCTGGTTGGAGACCATTGCAAAAGTGGTCGTGATCCCCTGTGATGAGGAGGGATTGTTCTGCATGGAGAATTTTAAAGAGATCCTGAAACAATATAAGCAGGTTACTGCCTTAAAAATTGCAAGCATCACCAGCTGTTCGAATGTAACAGGTATTAAAACGCCTTATTACGAAGTGGCCAAGCTCATGCACCAGAACGACGGACTTTGTTTCGTGGATTTTGCTTGCTCAGGACCGTATATCGATATCGACATGCACCCGGCAGATTCGGAGGCCTATCTGGACGCCATTTTTCTGTCGCCGCATAAATTCCTGGGTGGTCCTGGAAGCAGTGGTGTGTTGTTGTTTAATAAGAAATTGTACCGAAACATGGTGCCGGACTGCCCCGGTGGTGGTACTGTAACGTGGACCAACCCATGGGGAAGTCATCGCTATATAGACGATATCGAAGAACGGGAGGACGGCGGAACGCCGGGATTCCTTCAAGTTATTCGTACCTCATTGTCCATGCAATTGAAAGATGAAATGGGAGTAGAGAATATCCTGGCCCGGGAGAAAGAACTGTTGCAGCGAATCTTCTCCCAATTAAAAGGAAGACCCGATATTTCTATTCTGGCGGGGCAGCATGAGGACCGATTAGGCGTGATCTCGTTCAATGTAGGATCTCTGCATTTCGACCTGGCCGTAAAAATATTGAATGACCGTTTTGGGATACAGTCCCGGGGCGGTTGCAGTTGTGCCGGAACCTACGGGCACTATTTATTAGGGATCGACCAACACAGTTCGGATTGTATTATTTCTGAAGTGGAGTCTGGGCAGCTTTTGTCTAAGCCAGGCTGGGTCCGTGTTTCCATTCACCCTACTACCACCGATACCGAAGCCGACGCGCTTTGCGATGCGATCATCGCGTTGTCCAACAACTGGGAAACATGGCAACACGATTACACCTTTAACGATGGTCTCTTCACGCACAAAGAGGAGGTGGAGGATCCGTCGATCCACCTTTCCAAGGCATGGTTTAAGTAAGTATTATTGATGTTCGGGGGGTACCTTGTCCCGATATTTCCAACGTTTATGTGTCCATAGGTAATAGGCCGGTTCTTCCCGGATCTGGGCTTCCAGCAGGTCGAAAAACCGATCGGTGATATCGAAATCTTCCACCGATTTGGGGTCGGCTGTGATCGTTTCAAAGGTCGCCTGATAGTGACCTCGACCTACCTTTTTGACGGCCAAGAATACAACCGCCATATCTAACTTTTTGGCAAGCATCTCTGCCCCGGTGATCACGGGAACCTTGATGCCCATGAATTCTTTCCAATGTGCTGCCTTCCAGTGTTTCGCAGACTGGTCGGAAGCAAATCCGTTGATAGTGAGTTCGCCCCGAATCTTGGCGGCACCGAGTTTATGAATGGTCTCTTTGGTTGTGATAAGATGAGTGTCGTACTTGGCGCGGATCGATCGCACCAGCTTGTCAAAATACTTGTTTTCTATCTTCTTGTAGACTACGTATCCCTTGTGATTTACGTAGCGTTGTAGAATAAAAGCCCATTCCCAGCTTGCGTAATGACCCAACATGAGAATGATATCCTTTTGCTGTTCTTCCAGTTCCTGTACCACCTCCAAATTGGTGAACGTAAAACGTTTTTTCAGGTTTTCTTCTGAAATAGATAGGGATTTTACCGATTCCAGTATCATATCACACAAATGGTGATAGAATTTTTTGGTGATCGCTGCGATCTCTTTCTTCGATTTATTCGGAAAAACCAATCGCAGGTTGTCCTTGACCACCTTTTTTCGATAACCGATGAGGTAATAAATAATCACAAACACCACGTCCGAAGTGAAATACAGCAAGGGCATCGGAAATTTCGAAACCATCCAGATGATGGGGTAGGCTAAAATATAAACTAGGCGTTGCATAGGAATTGTTAGCGCAAAACTAACTATTTTTGAGAAGTAGGCGTTAATCCTTTAGGACTATTCCGCGAAAAAGAAGAAGGTTCCAAATGTAAGGTTCCGCCGCCCGGATTCCTTCAGAAAAAGAAAACAAAAAAACTCCATGCAACAGATACATCTTGCAACCCTTGCCATCATAGTGATCAACGTACTGGTATCGATGAAGGGATTTAACGATTTTTCCTTCTTCGAGAAGTTCAAATTCAATATT
>JBCCHR010000112.1:0-8629 GCA_039028655.1 Bacteroidota bacterium | reverse complement strand
CCAGCCGACAGATCCATTCAGATCCATTTCTCTTTGTATCCACCATGCCTATCTTTCCTCATTCGAACGGCATAGAGTAGTGGGTTTGGGAACTTCGCTGCTTCCCGAATCGCCACCTTTCTATCCCAAGGATCAGCTTACCGACAAACCGGAGCGCTTTTTCGTGAACGAAACCATCCGGGAAAAGATACTCCTTCACTACAAAAAGGAAATTCCCTATTCCGTAGAAATCGACACCGAAGAGTTTTTCGAAGACGAGAAGATCATTCGTATTCGCTCTGTGGTCATGGTGGAGCGAGAGACGCAAAAGGGGATCATTATTGGCCATAAAGGCTCGGCTCTTAAGCGAGTGGGAGTGGAAGCCAGAAAAGATCTGGAGCGGTTTTTTGGCAAACAAATTCACTTGGAGTTGTACGTAAAAGTGAACAAGAACTGGAGAAGTAACGACAAACAACTTCGCCGCTTTGGGTATCAAAATTAGAGTTGCAGCACCTCCCGCATGAATTTATATTGAGCGATCATTTCTTTTCTTCCGGCCGATTTACCTAGTCTGCCGGCAAAATACAGTACAAACCATGCGATGGCCGATAGCCCGATAGCCAGAACCTGGACTGCGTACGGCAGTCCTAAAGTGGCATTGGAATAGGCCCAAATGCCAAAGGCGATCAAAATTCCGGCTACTACAAAGTGCAGGAACATGAACAGGGTCCAGACCGTGGGTTTTGGTCCGAATAATCCGCGGAGCATTGTAGTATTTTCGTCTTCCTGGTCCCAGATCTGAAGGTCGAGTTGTGGTGACCAAAAGTGTTGTTTTTCCTTCGGAATTTTGATAAACACCCGGTCGTCGATGCGCGTTATGACAAAGTTGGCGTTGCTCTTTCCAGCTGCTTCGAAGGCTTGTAAGGCCCATTCGCTGTTGCGTTTGAGTTGCATTCGGAATCGCGGCCGTAAGACAATTTCATCTCCTAAGGACATATGGCTTTTTCTATGGAATGCACCTAAAATAGGGTTTTCGTAATTTTGCGAATATGATAATAATCAGCTTCCTGAGAGATAATCTTTCAAAGCGTGGTGCAAGTGGCTGGGAAATGGTACTTTTGCGCCCTAAATTCAGCGTATGAGTATTGTAGCTATCGTAGGCCGTCCCAACGTAGGGAAGTCGACGCTGTTCAACAGGATGATACAGCGCCGGGAAGCCATCGTGGATTCGGTGAGTGGGGTTACTCGCGATCGCCACTATGGCAAGAGTGACTGGAACGGTAAGGAGTTCTCCCTAATCGATACCGGCGGATATGTAGTAGGAAGCGACGATGTATTTGAGGAAGAGATCGACAAGCAGGTAATGCTTGCCATCGAAGAGGCCGATGCCATCGTATTTATGGTTGATGTGGAAACCGGTGTAACCGGTATGGATGAAGAGGTGGCGCAATTACTTCGGAAAAGTAAGAAGCCGTTTTTCCTGGCCGTGAACAAGGTAGACAGCGCCAATCGGGTAAACGATGCCGTGGAGTTCTACTCGTTAGGGGTGGAGAAGTATTACACCATATCCAGCATCAACGGAAGCGGAACGGGGGACTTGCTCGATGATATTGTCAAGGTGTTGCCCGAGGAGGAGGAAAGAGAAGAAGAGGAGCTGCCCCGTTTTGCGGTGGTGGGACGCCCCAATGCAGGAAAGTCGTCTTTTATCAATGCGCTCATTGGTGAAGATCGATTCGTGGTGACAGACATCGCCGGAACTACCCGAGATAGTATCGATACGCGTTACAATCGATTTGGGTTCGAGTTCAATTTGGTGGATACGGCCGGAATTCGCAAAAAAAGTAAGGTAAAGGAAGATCTTGAATTCTATTCGGTCATGCGCAGTGTACGTGCCATCGAGCACTGCGACGTTGCCATCGTGGTATTCGACGCCACGCGCGGTTTCGACGGGCAGGTGCAGAATATCTTCTGGCTGGCAGAACGCAATAACAAAGGTGTCGTGATCCTGGTGAACAAATGGGATCTGGTGGAAGGGAAGGACAACAAGACTGTGAAGGAAATGGAGGCCTATATCAGGAAACAATGCGAGCCATTTACCGATGTGCCCATCGTATTCATTTCGGCATTGACAAAACAACGTATCTACAAGGCCATCGAAACGGCCGTCGACGTGCACAAACGACGCAGTAATCGAATCAAGACTTCCAAGTTGAACGATACCATGCTGCCTATCATAGAAGCTACGCCGCCTCCGGCTTACAAAGGGAAATACGTTAAGGTTAAATTCTGTACGCAGCTGCCCACCCCACATCCCTGTTTTGCCTTTTTCTGTAATCTTCCGCAATACATTCGGGATCCCTACAAGCGTTTTATAGAGAATAAAATGAGGGAAGAATTCGACTATACCGGTGTTCCATTAACCATATACTTCAGAAAAAAATGATGCGATCCTATTTTATAGCACTGCTTGTAATGTCCTTCTGGACCATTTCTGGTCAAACAGACGGAACGATTCAGCAAAAAGAAAACCAATGCGAAGTGGTGACCCGCTCAGGCGAGGGAAAGCTTGTGAACGCTGCCATCGACTGCAAATTCCTTGAGTATCACAAGCTCGATGTGGAGCTCTTAGGGGTACGAGGCGAACTCTCGGAAAAGGGAAAGACCCAACTGGACACCGAAGTACTACCACTGTTACAGCAGGGATTTCGGGTAGAAATTGCCAGCGACTATACCTCTCGCCGGACCAGCTCGGAGAACAAGACCATTTCGATACGCAGGGCAATTCGACTGGCTCAGCATTTATCGCAACAGGGCATCGACGATGATTATTTTTTGATCCGTGGGAATGGTGATACCGCCGGAACCACCGGATTCTCGTTTCGTGTGATCCCATTTGAAGAGGAGTAACGGGCTTCTTAACCTTCCTTACAGGCTACTTTCGTTTTTCCTTTTTATTGCTGAAATACCTTCCGCAGTAAACCATAAAGACATGTATAATTGTCAAAAAGACAAATAAACTTTACATTTTGAATATTTTGTTTTACATTTGCTGAAACATTCATAAATTCAACAATCATGAAAACGAACTATTTATTACCTCATAAATACAAGCGAATAGGCTGGGTCCTTTTTGTTCTGGGATTGATCGCCGGGGGCTACATGATCCTTACCGGCTACGAGCAAGACGTGCTCAACATGACCGTGTTTTCCATCCACAGCGACGATGCCATCTTTGGTGAAGCCAAAGGTTTCTTTCAGCTGGTAGAAAACGACATTCTCGACGAATTGATCGCGGTGTTCATCATCGTTGGTGGACTTTTCATTAGTTTCTCCAGGGAAAGGATCGAGGACGAATTCGTCTACAAATTGCGGAAAGATTCTCTGGTTTGGGCCGTGATCTTCAACTATATTGTTTTACTGCTGGCTGTATTGTTTGTGTACGGCTTCACCTTTTTTGACGTGTTGGTATTTAATATGTTCACGCCATTGATCTTTTTCGTATTCCGCTTTCACTTTATGAAATACAAATCCCAGAGCCATGAAGAATAAGATCAAGGTCCACCGGGCAATCCACGATATGACCCAGGCCGATCTGGCCGAACGCATCGGGGTAAGCAGGCAAACCATCAATGCCATGGAAAAGAACAAGTATGTTCCATCAACGGTGCTGGCACTTAAAATTGCCAAACTATTTGAAACGCCTCTGGAGGAGATTTTCCTCTTGGAAGAAAACGATTAGAGACCGGGTAAGAACATGTGTGATATTTTAACAGGAGTTTGCGAGCGATTATACAAAAACCAAAGTACCTTCGTGCGCGGTTTGTATACGTTTGTAAATCATTGGATCTATTGATGAAATACCTCTTCGGATTTCTTTTTCTACTAACTACGGCAGTGGGTTGGTCCCAAAGCAAGCCTTTCGAGCTGCAAGGTACCCTGGTCGATGACCAAACCGAACAGCCGTTGGAAAGCGCCACGATCTACCTCGAACAAGTAAGGGACTCATCCCTAGTGACCTATACCATCTCCGACAAGAATGGCTCCTTTTATATCAAGGACCGCACTTCGAGGGACAGTCTTCGGCTCACGGTGTCGTACATTGGCTATCGTTCGATACAACAGGTAGTAGTTATCGATGCCGCCGAGATCGATCTGGGCGTACTGTCGATGCAACAAGGAGAGACCCTGGACGAGGTGCTCATCAAGTCGAGGGCCCCAATTACCGTTAAAAAAGACACTCTGGAATTTAATGTGAAGTCGTTCAAGACTCGCAAGGATGCCACGGTGGAGGATCTTCTCAAAGAACTTCCGGGAGTGGAAGTGGATCCCGACGGGCAAATTACCGTGAACGGCAAACCCGTGAACAAGATCCTGGTAAACGGCAAGCCTTTTTTTAGTGACGATCCTACGATTACGACCCGTAACCTAACCAAAGAACTAATAGAAAAAGTGCAGGTAACCGACACGAAGACGGATGCCGAAGCCTTTGCAGGTGAGGCGAGCGACGGGGAGAATAAAACCATTAACCTTACCATAAGCGAGGAGAATAACAAAGGCGTTTTTGGTCGATTGGCCGCTGGTGGTGGTACCGACGAACGCTACGAATATGCCGGCTTCTTCAATCGTTTTGACAACGACCAACGCCTGAGTGTGCTGGCAGGTGGAAACAATACAAACTCACCGGGCTTCAGTTTTGGTGAGATCCGTGGCATGTTTGGGAGCGCTAGAAGCTTTTCTGTGAGTTCCGGTGGATTTCAAGTAAATGGCCGAAACTTTGGTGGCGGTCAGGGAATAACCGTTTCGAATAATGCCGGGGCCAATTTTAGCGATAATTTTGGAAAAGGCTTGGACCTCACCGCCGATTATTTTTATGCCAATGCCAATACCGAGGATCGCAGCACCAGTGAACGTGAGAACTTTCTGCCCGAAGGTCGCTTTTTTACGGAGAGTAATTTCAACAGTGATAGCGATAGCGATTCGCATTCGGCCAACCTGCAATTCAACATCAAGGTAGATTCTACCTTTTTGATCAATATTGCACCCTCGTTTCGATACAGTGAGCGTGAGAGTAGGAGCAGTAGTTCTGAGATTTCTTCGGATGTCAACGGTCAATTGACCAACCGTGGGGACATTCAATCGATCAATGCCAACCTAACAAGAAATTTTACCAACCAGTTGGACATTACCAAACGATTTGGCAATGCCGGCTCGTTTCTGAAGTTTGCCATGACCAACGAGTTCGATTCGGACGGAGGTGTTCAGCAGTTACAATCGAATACCGAGATTTTCGACGACATCCCCGAGACCATTGTGAGAGACCAACGCACCGACCGAGATACCGAACTCAATAGTTTTTTCGGGGAGCTCACCTATCGAATCCCTCTGAAGGCTAAGAAACTGTTTCTAGACGCTCGCTTCCACCATAGAGATGACACGCGAAGGAATGTGGAAAGTACCTTCGACTTTGACGAGGACACCCAGGGTTATTCTCAATTTAACAGCGACCTCTCAACCAATTTCCGATATACCAATCAGCGCACCACGCCCTCATTGTCTTTACAACTACGGGAAGAGAAGGTCACGGCCAATATACGATTGGGGCGCGTCTTTAGGACGCTTTCCAATACCGATGAATTACGGCCCGAAACCACCTTTAAGCGAAGCTTTGAGGCCTTTGAGGTAAGTGGATTCCTGAGTTTGCAATTCAGTGCCAGGTCGTCACTCTACGGAAATTATAACCTTAATAACAGGCCACCCGATCTCTCGCAGTTGCAACCCTTTCAGGATGTAAGCGATCCCTTGAATGTGGTCACGGGTAATCCCAATCTGAAGCCTACCAACAGTCATCAGGTGTATATGGGGTACAACAATTTCGATTTTCAGAAAGGAACAGGGTACAATATTTTTGGTGGTGGTGCCTTCCAGCAGGACCAGGTGGTGGCCCGTACCATTGTGGACGAGAACTTTGTTCGCAACACCACCTATGCCAACGTGAATGGGAATCGCAACTTCTGGATCAATGCCAGCTTCAACAAAGACCAAAAACTGGATACTATCCACAAGCTCAGGTTTTTTGTAAGCCTGTCTGCTACCAGTAACCGTTCGATCAACTTTAACAACGACGTGGAGTATGCCACTGTCTCTAATGCGCTAACACCTGGCCTTCGAGTGAGCTATGAATGGAAGGACGTTCTTACTTTCATTCCCAACTATCGTATTTCGTATACCGACACCAACTACGACCTCGATTCCCTGGAGGATCGACAGTTTATCAATCACAATGTGGGTATCGAAACGATCAGTTTAGTTCCGAAGAAATTAGAATGGCGCAACGAGATCAATTTTACGTACAATCCGGATGTCGCTCCGGGCTTCCAACGAAGTTCCTGGTTTTGGAATACCGGTCTTTCCTATTCAGTACTCAAAGACAAGGGCACCATTAGCTTAAAGGTGTTCGATCTGCTCAATCAAAACACCAATGCGCGACGCACGTCTACCCAGAACTTTATCCAGGATTCCGAAAGCCTGGTGCTGCGCAGGTATGCCATGTTGAGTTTTAGCTGGAAATTTAACAGCCTCGGGAAGAAGGGCGAAGTAAAAGACTACGGCATGCCTTTCTATTAATTCGGAAAAGTGTTGGGTTTTAATTAATATTGAAGCATGAAGAAGATCTGGCTTATCGTTATTTTATCGGCCATTGTACTGATCACGGTCTCTCTGGTAACCTATCGACTGCAGCAGGATGACCTGTTCGATGTCTATGATCAATTCGATGATGAGCTTTTCGAT
This sequence comes from Bacteroidota bacterium, assembly GCA_039028655.1. GTDB lineage: Bacteria > Bacteroidota > Bacteroidia > Flavobacteriales > Flavobacteriaceae > Aureisphaera. Next base: position 1,861 of record JBCCHR010000112.1, on the reverse strand, counting down.
GTGGAAGACTCGTTCAGCGAGTTTGAATTTGACGACTACGAGAGTGAGGAGTCTTCTTTGTTCTCTTTGTATTCTGAAGAATGGTCGTCTATACCCAAAGCCCGGTTACTGGACAGTATTTCAAGTGCTCTGGACGAAGAGGTGGCCACTTTAAAGGATGAAATGTTGCGTAGTTTTGGCTCGTCCGATTACGAGGCAATGGATATGTCCAATTTCCTGGATTCTTTGTTCTTTGAAGGAAAAAGGCACACTCCTCGTGGGGATGATTTTGTTAGTAGCATCGATCGCTATCGCATGCAGATCGCGTCCAACTTTGAAGCCGATTTTCCGGAGATCGTCGCCGAAGTAGAGAAGGAGTTCTCTACCCAACCTGTGGTCGACAGGGACGGTAGCAAGCGCGATTGGTTACATTTCAACTACCACGGTTTCCCGTTGGTGGCTTCCATTACCAAAATGACCCAATTACAGGTCGAGATCAACAATACAAAAGAAGAATTGTTTGAGGCGATCCTGGAAAAGACCGACTAGAGGTTTTGCTTGATCTTCAGTAATTCGGCTTTGACGGAGGTGAGTTTTCGAATGATCTCGAAATTATTCAGGGTTTTGTGTTTGTTCTCCTTTAGGTGCGTCTTGGCACCTTCCAAAGTAAAACCACGCTCTTTTACCAAGTGGTAGATGAGTTCCAGGTTCTTCACATCATCGGGCGTGAATTTGCGATTGCCCTTGGCATTTTTTTTAGGTTGAAGCACATCAAACTCCTTTTCCCAAAATCGGATGAGCGAGGTATTAACGTCGAAAGCCCGGGCGACTTCGCCGATGGTGTAATACAGCTTTTCCGGTAATTCAACGTGCATTAATCGAGGGATTGGTTCTCTTGCTGCGATTTGATCAACAGGTCCATGAATTCTTTTCCGGTAAGGTTTCCGTAATAGAAATTGATCGGGTTGATCTTATCTCCGTCCTTTAGGATCTCATAGTGCAAGTGCGGTGCTTCACTACGCCCTGTGCTTCCAACAAAGCCGATGAGGTCGCCACGCTTCACACGCTGTCCTTTGCGAACGTTGTACTTGTATAAATGCGCATACAGGCTTTCATACCCGTAGCCATGGTCTATTCTAATGTGCTTTCCATATCCCGATGCCGAGTTGTCCGCTCGAGTTACCACCCCATTTCCTGTAGCGTATACTGGCGTTCCTCGTGGCGCTGTAAAGTCCATTCCCCAGTGCATCTTTCGCGCTTTGGTGAAAGGGTCGGTACGATATCCAAATCCTGATGCCATACGGGTAAGGTCTTCATTGTTCACCGGCTGAATAGCGGGAATAGCCTCCAGCAACTTTTCTTTGTCGGCCGCAAGCTCGGCAATCTCGTCCAGCGATTTGGACTGGATAACGATTTGTTTGGTGAGTATGTCGAGTCGTTTGTGACTTTCGATAATGAGTTCCGAATTGTCGAACCCTTCCTTCGATTTGTATCGATTGGTACCTCCAAATCCTGCTTTACGCTGCTCCTCTGGGATAGGGTTGGCCTCGAAATACACCCGATACAGGTTGTTGTCGCGGTCTTGCAGCTCTTCCAATACCTGGGCACGCTGTTCGAACTCCCGGTTCAGGATCTCGTAATTGAGCAACAAGTTGGCGTTCTCACGCATGAGTGCCTTTTCTTTGGGGGTCTCAATTCCGGGAATGTTGAGGTAAATAATGTTGAGAAGGAATCCACTGAGGATCATTCCTATTATGACCAACAACGCAAAACCGAATTTTCGCCCTTTTTTGGGTTCAATTTTTCGGTAGGACAGCGTCTCGCTGTCGTAGTAATATTTTACTTTAGACATATCTTAAAAAGTCCTATTTTTGCCGTTGAT
>JBCCHR010000111.1:0-8639 GCA_039028655.1 Bacteroidota bacterium | reverse complement strand
CGAGAATTTCACGTCTGTGGTGATCTCGATCTCTTCATAATCCGGGTTCACGATCTCTGCATTCACAAAGAAGGAATTCAGATTGTTGATATAGGCATCGATCTCATTACGTTTTGCCGTACTCACCCGGGGTTGGTAAATATCGAAGGCATTGTTATTCACGATATCCGGAATCACCACCAGACTTACATAGCCGGGTGCATGATAGCTATCTCCTTTGGTGTGATTGAGACACTTTACCTTGTAAATGTCCTTGAATTTCTCAAGAATGAGGTGTTCATAATCCCACTGCTTCACAGCCCTGTCCTTGTGGCGGATTCGCTCGCTCACTCGTTTGTAGTAGCTTTCGTTGGTTTCCTCCGGCTGACCACCGAACGAGTTGTAAGGCTGGGTAACTTTTTTCACCAATGCATCTCGCTGTGTAAGTTTGGCGATAGTTCCTGCGGCAAGACCACCTTCCAAATGAGCAAGGTCGTTGCCTTGATTCTTAAAGGTGGCAGGAATAACCTGCGCATGCACATCGATAAATTTACACACCGCGTCAAAGCTCTTGTCGCTCAAAGCACGAAGCCATACGTAACCACTAGGTAGCAAGGTATGATCTTCCGTTGCCTCTCTTGGAATGGTTACCGTAACGATACCCGATTTAAGGAAATTATCGGTCGTATCACCCAAACGCATGGTGCTGTCCAGGGTGAGCCAGTCGTTCCCGGTAAGGATGGCCCATTGGATCTTCTCCGATCCCAAAAATGGTTCTGCCAACGGATTCTCAGTTCCCTCCAGCAGTTGGAACAAAAGAGAAACGTTTTGAAGTTTTTCTGTATGCTCCAATGCGATGTACAGTTCGCCGCCCTTACAATAGGTGGGTACCAGAGTTTCCTGGTTCTTGGCTTGTCCGTAAGGATGAATGTGGAACAGCTCGATCTCATCCAGATCGGCTGTGGTAGTTTTTTCTGTAATACCCAATTTTTGAGTGGCTCCGTAGCTCATGGTCATGGTTTCGATCATGGGCGTATAAGGCTCATTGGGCAATAAGGTGTCCTTATCGTTGGTGAGAGCTAGTGCATACACTTTCGGATATACGCTGTGAAGGAAGGACTGGTTAAGTGAGAGTTTGATTGGTCCATTTTCACCGGTGGTATAGTTGGCGTTGGAAACGGACAGGTTGGTCTCAAAGATCTTGTCGCTATTGCTGTCGGTAAACAACGTCAGGTTGCCAGCAAGGGGTTTGGGTACTTCCTTGTCGATCACGTTCACTTTGGCCGTAAAGTAGTCGTTCCCGGTTACGTACAAGTTGTTGATGTTGGTTGTTGCCTTCTGAATAGGAATTTGCTTGGTCGTGTCGGTATAAACACCAGTTTTGGCATCGAAGGTGTGATAGAGCGTTTGATAATACAATTGCGGAGTTAGGTTTTTGTTGCTCGCATCCCGTCGATAGGCTAGGTAGTGATCTTTGAAATTATCAGGGGTGTTCAACCATTTTGCATTGATGGATATGTTGCTCCATTTTTTCTGAAATGCCTCTTCGTACCCGATATAAAAGGCCGAACGCTCTACAGGTTGGGTGCCAAAGGGATAGAAGGGCTTGTCGGGCACCAGTTCTCCAATGTCGTTTCGCAATTCCAATCCCACTATATCCTCAACCGAAACATCCACCTGAGCCGATTTCAGTTTCTTGGTAAGTACTTGTGTATAGAACGTGTACCCTAGTTTATGCGCTGGCTGTTGCGTAAGCAATTCGAATTTCAGCAAGGGGTGGTTGGTATCGTATTGATCACCGTGTATTTCCTGATTGTAGGCCACCACGGGCTCCTGGGTCTTGTCGATCATAAATGATAATCGAATGACCTTACCCGAGATCGTACTTGTGTAACCGCTTTTGGCTGTCCCCTGAATTTGGAATGGCCCGATCCATCCTTTTTCACCGGTAGCATAGATTTGCAGCGATTTTGCAAATTTGCTTACATCGATGGTGCCGATATTCTTTTCCAGTTGGTAAGTTACCTTGACGAATCGGTCTCCTTCTTTCAAAGCCAGGGTTGGTGCCGCCATCGCAAAGCCCAATGTGGGTGTCTCCAGCGGGAATTCTGTATTATGGTGTGCGGGGTATCCAAATGGAAGCCAGGAATTGTCGTCTTTGAATGGTTCTCCTTTGCCGTCTCGGGAATTCACCTGATCGGCAGCAAATAAACCATTTAGCTCGGTCGATTTATTCTTTCGGTGATGGTATATGCTCTTGAGGGCAGCTACCTGTGCTTTATTGGCGACCAATTCGTTATTGGTGGCGTATTGCATACGGATTCCCTTAGCATCTTTGCCGGCTTCTAAAAGAGTTCCCTCGTCGATCTTGGCTACCTTGGCGTTCTTGGCCAGCTCAAAGATCAAATGTACCTGATCTTCTTTGGGTGCTTTTTTCCCAATTTGTAGGATCTCCCGATAGTAAAAATCAAGATGACGCTTCGTGATCTTGTTGAAACGCTCCTTTGTAAGTTCCAATAGCTTCAGGAAAGCCACGAATAGGGTTAGGTGAGGGGTAACCCGCTTATCGGTATCCAGCGTTGCCACAAAGGCATCGATCGCATCTTTCTGAACAAAGAACGATTCCCAATTGTCTGTGGGTACCTTGTCGCTTTCGAGATCAAAGTAATTTACCTGGTTGGCAAAATTATAAGCAAACTCCATCCAGTCTGAAGTGGTAAAGTCGTTCAGCTTATAGTTTTCAGGCAACAAAGAATCCTTCAATCGCTGTGATTGCTCGGTTCCCGGATGCAGGGTTAAAAAGGTATGGTCACATTTCTTTGCCATTTCTTAAATTTCAGATCCTTCTTTCTTATAGAATGGGAATACCATATTGGCGCGGGAATTCGTTATTCGGACGATATAGTCGATCACTATTTGTATCTCTCCTTCCAATTCGTTGGTGCTGTCCAAACTAATTTTCAGTACGTCTATTCGCGGTTCGTGATACAGGATCGCCGTTTGAATAAGATCCTTGATATAGGTCTTCAGGGTAACATCAAGGGGTTGAAACAGCAGTTCTTCCAGATTACACCCATAATTAGGAAGCATGATACGTTCTCCCAATCTTGTGGATAGTAATATGTGTAGGCTTTTGTTGATATCAACCACATCACCGGTGGTAACCAGTGCTCCGGTTTTCTTATCGAAATGAGGAGGGAAACTCCACCCTTCACCTAAAAATGTCTGTGTTTCGTTCATGTAACGGTATTTTGTTGTCTATTGCCCTATCCAATAAGGACTGTAAATTCTCCAAGCACGATGGTACCACCATGAGCCGTACTGTCTCCCAGTCGCGCCGCCGGCATTCCACCAATGAATACCGAGGTCGAGCCCATAATGATGCTGTCTGGTGGCCCCGTGCAGGTGGCCATATCACCAACGCGCGCTGCTGGCATTCCACCGATTAGTACGGTGGGTTCTCCGGCAGGTAGGATGGGACCTCCTACATGAGGTCCTGCAGGTGTAACGATTGGACAAACATGCATGTCGTTTACTCTTGCGGCTGGTGCTCCCATTGTATTTCTTTAGTTAATTTGAACCAGAGACCCCTTCAACACAGCAATAGCGCTGGTGGAAACTTCGGCTCCGGCACTGCCCTCTGCCTTGAATTCGGCATTGGCCTTTACTTTCACATTGGTTCCTTCAATATTGACATCTCCGGTGGCTTTGATATTTACATCACTTCCACTTTCCAGAGTCACTCCCGAACTATCCAGGGTGAAGGAATTTGAGTTCTCGTCTTCGACCACGATCGAACCGGCATCTTCGTCCAGGACGACCTTTTTTCCACCGGGAGTTTCAATGGTGATCGATTTTTTATCATCGTCAAACATTAATTTCATCTCGCTTCGCGTTACGAAACCTTTTTCATGGTTGTCGTCGGAAGCTACTATTGGAGCAGGTTTGGCGCTACTATGGAGCATGCCAAGGACCACAGCATGGTTCGGATCGTCATTAATAAACCCCAAAATGACTTCGTCCCCAATTTCGGGTCTAAAGAACGCTCCACGGTTTTCTCCTGCATCCAGGGATGCAACGCGCGCCCAAATCCCCTGCTCTTCGTTATTGATGATCGGAAGCTGCACCAGAATGCGTTCTTCGCCATCCGGGTCTTCTTCCAATTGTGTGACTACTCCAATTTGCAATCCGTGGATGGCGGGAAGTAATCCTGCCGCCGGCATTGGATTTACGTCATAAGTTTCACTGAACCATTTGGGATTGATCCCAAATTGTGCGTCGGCAGTCCAGTTTCCGTCAGAGATCTGATGGCGTACCGCACTGATGTATACTTTTCCGTTGAAACGATCTCCCACACCTTCCAGCTTGATGAGCGTACCCGGTTTGGCTTTAGCAATGCCCTGAAACTTCAATCGACCCCTTGTTTTGGCCAGTTGCTGGAATAGCGCTTTGGAGTTGCTCCAATTCTGCAGCACCGTCGAGTTATAGTTCCCTCCGTGCTTCAATTCCAGATTTTCAAGGGCCATCACATCGGCTAATTCTGTGGCGTCGATATTTCCATTTAAGGACAATCCAGGATCGGCAGCTTCTGCCTCTACGATCTCTTGTTCGGCAGGATTCCATCCGTAGGAAGTGATCGTACCAAATTGATTGCGAGCATCCATTTCAGAATCAAAACCAAGCAATGTCGACCCAAAGGCCACGGTTTCAATTTCGTCGCCAGAAAGGCTGGGTGCCAGCACTTCGATCTTCCCATCTTCCACGATGCAAACCTTTCCGTTCGCCTGTGCGCGGGTCATCATAAAGTCCCAGTCTGAAGCCTGGTATTGGATCAATTCTTTATGGGTGTAATCCGTGGCTTCCACCTCGGCGGTTAGGCCATGATTGCTTACGATCTCATCAATGATATCGCTATCGGAACTGTCGTAGAAATAACTGTTCTTGCGTCCAATGGTCATTTTTACCGCCTGGTCGCGACACTCGATAAACAACATGGAAGCATTCTCCCTGATCTTGATACTGTGTTTGATCACAATGCCTTTGAATACTGTTTCCTCATCGTTATGGTATCCGGCTTTGATCTCGATCTCCTTCCCGGGAACAAGCAAGTCTTCATTACTTAATTTGAAGTCCTGCGACGCTGCCTCACCATCGTGAAACACCAAAAGGGCGTAGGGAACACGGTTCACCTCTTTTTCGATCATGATATTCTTTACCTGATACTTGGCGGAAAGTTCTTCCCCTTCGATCAAGACAGTAAAGGTTACCAGATCGGCGCTTTTGGGCGTATCTATGGTTCGACTGTTGTTCATTTAGGATACTTTTTCAATAGGAGGGAAGAGGATCTTTTGTCCAGCTTCCAGTTTTCTGAAATTTCCGAGGCTGTTGGCTTTCGCTACTTCCAGGTAATATTTCGAATCACCGTATATTCGATGTGTCATCAGCGGCAAAGTATCGCCTTCCTGTACCACGCGAACGTGGGTAAGGTCTGGCGAGTTGTTGTTTTCTTTGGCCACTCGCAGGTCGTCTTCGACAGAACCTTTGAACTTTGCTTTTACAACGGCTCGCAATGGCGTTCCGTCACTTCCGAAGAGCTTGAATTCTATCGACATCTCCAGCAGGGTTCCCTTGAAAAGTAGGGTTCCCCATCCTATCATCACGTAATTGGGCTTGTGCTCATCCCCGCTGTAGTCGAAGACGATCTTCTTGAATTTTTCAAGATCATCGATGATACCATCACCGGTGGAGTCGTCCTGTCCTTTGATTACTCCGGTTCGATCGAAAAGGAAATCCAGTTCGAGGTCCTCCGGAGGGGTGCGAACAAATTTGGGCTGTGTGGCACTGGTGCCTTGCCCTTGAGCTTCTGTATATTCTACCTTGTATTTGAACGTGTACTTTTCAGGATTGAGCAATGTCGAAAATTCGCCATCACCAACCTTATCGGTAAACTTATCGTCCTTATACCCGGTAACTTTCAGTTTTTTTAGCTCGCCCGTGCTCATTATCGCTCGTTTTTACGCTGTTCAATCTGCATGATCTGATCGATCGTTTCTTCCATTGTATTGGCCGATTTACCTCCAGCCTGCTTGTCCTGGCTGGCGTTGGTTTGTCCGCCGTCATTCACGTTGATCTTGATATGCAGTTCTTTAATTTCAATAGGCATCTTACACGAGAGTAAAGTAGTTATACGCCAGTTCTATAGTCTCTATGGCGATCTTGTTCTCTTCAGCATTGAGATCGCTCACGTTCCATTTTACAGGATATGCGTGCACCACATTCCATGTTACCATGGGTTCGTGCTTCTCATTAAGCAATTTCACGGTAAGGTCTATAGGCTGGAACTGAAAACTTTCGATCGCATCTCTGCACCAATCGATCAGTTTTGAATCGGTTACCATCCCACGTTTTAGTACCAGGTTCGGGAACTTGGTCCTTACCGGAAATTTATGCTTAAATCGATTTTCACCGCCTTCGGCAAATTCTTCGGTCTCAATATCCACGGACAGACCCGCTACAGATTGAAATTGGATATCGGCTTCCTGTGAGGAAATGCCGGTAAATTCAACCTTAAAGTGAAAACTAACCGGTGGATATTGCGTTGCCATTAGTCACCGTTTTGAATGGTTAATCCTTCGTGTGCCAATTCCATCGATTCGATGGCGGTTTCGTTGGCATCTCCTTTTAGATCAGTAGATTGAACCTTCAATGGGAATGCATTTTTCACCTTCCAAACGATCACAGGCTCATGCTCTTCATTAAGCATTTTGATGGTGATATCGCGACGCTCAATGGTATTGAGTTTTACGGTGTTCCACCACTGGTAGAACTCGTTGTCGTTCTTGAAGGTACCTCTCTTAAGCGTGATGTTGCTGAACTTCTGCATCCCCGGCATCTTAATTTTGCTGTACTCAGGGCTTGCGCCTTGTCGGTATTCGATCAATTCTGTTTCTACATCAAGTCCTGAAACTTCTGTGAAACCTATGTTTGTTCCTGCCCAGTCTACTGAGAAATGAAACTTTACTAATGGATATGTTTCGGCCATTTTTATAGTATTTTAATGATTATCAATTACTTAATATTTGATTATGCTTCTTGCATCTTGTGAGAGAATTTCAGAATAATGAATTCGGCCGGACGTACTACCGCCATTCCAATTTCAACATTCATGCGACCGTTCAAGATATCGTCTGCGGTCATGGTTTCCCCCAATCCAACACGTACGAAGAAGGCCTGGTCGGCTTTGGCACCGGCCAATGCTCCAGCTCTCCACTGTAGTGTTAAGAAGTTCTCGATCATGGCGCGAACTTTTACCCATGTGTTGGCGTCGTTCGGTTCAAATACGAACTGCTCGGTAGCTTTCTTGATAGACTCTTCAGCCATATTAAAGAAGCGACGTACCGGCACATAACGCCATTCGTTGTCGTTTCCGGCCAATGTTCTGGATCCCCAAACAAGGATACCTTTCCCGGTGAACGAACGGATTGCGTTGATCGATTTTCCAGACGTATCAATATTCAATCCTTCTTGCATTTCGTGAGTGATCTTGATAGTCGGCTCATTCACACTGCTCAACGATTCGTTTGCAGGGGCCTTCCAAACACCACGATTGCCGTCTACCTTGGCATAGATACCGGCAACTGCACTACTTGGAGCAAGCGTTACTGTTTGCTTGTCCAGTTCCAATTTCAATTGGTTGTATACGATGAGATCGAAGGCTGGATCTCCGCTTGTGGCCAACAAGTCCAAAGTAGCTCCGTCGAACGTACCTGCTACTGTAGCCGGAACCTCGTCGGTTACATCATGGGTGATGTCGATATCGGCCTCATCAAACTGATACGTATATATGGTTCTCAAGTATGGGTGATAGGCTGCTCCAAATTTCAGCAAGTCTGTACCGTTACCCAGGGTAGCACTGGCGCGCAATGTGGCCGAGTCGTCATTGTACATATCGATGATGGTGAAGCGATCTCCAAGTTTTTGACATTGCGTCATTGCCCGGTTCATCAGGGTGTAGAAGTTGGAAACCAGACCAATACCTTTGGCATCCGGGAAGACAAAGAGCGTAGGCTCGTCATAGGCTTCCACGGCGTTCAATCCAGTGGTAAGCTCTCCCAGACCTACGGTACCGCCACCACCACTCATGGTGTTCACCGACACGACGTAGCAAGGGCCTCCGCCGTTATCGAAGTAATTGCGCATGGCATAATGCATCACATAAGGGCTGGTAGCACCTACGGTGACCGACACCACTCGATTCAAAACGGTAGAGGGGTCTGAGCTGTTTACTGTATCCTGAATATCGATAGAGATATTCTGTTCGTTTTCGGATTTTCCGAAATAGGTTTCGTATTCCAACAGAGAGGTGATTCTCGTAGGAATATTTTGAAGATTTACTCCGTCTTTCTCGGCGATTTCAGTATAACCGATAAAGGCCGGAATTGCAGTTTCTACCTGAGCTACTGAAGGAGGAAAGATGGATATCTCTTGTAACGAAATTAAGCGAATAAACGCTTAAGAAATTGCCCGTGGCAACAATTCGCTCAGGCAATGCGTCACATTGGCATATCAATTGCAACTTAAAAAATCAGAGTCACCAAAAAACATTGAAATTCCGGTGAACTAATTGGCCTAGAAACGGGTCCTAAGATTGGAGCCCAACT
>JBCCHR010000110.1:0-8645 GCA_039028655.1 Bacteroidota bacterium | reverse complement strand
CATTTGGTCCAACATCATGCCCCAAATTTGATGTCCCCCGTATGAAAACCTTGAAAACTACCCTACTTGCTATGGTATTACTTTTTACTGTAGCATCCTGTTCAAAGAACGAAGAAGTTCTTGTAGAAGAAGCCAATTATTCAGTAGACCTTAATCTTGCCCGGGAAACCGATTGGGAAATGGCCAATGAGGTACTTGCCGTGATTAACGAACACCGCCGATCCATCGGTCGTGCCCCTATCAAAAGGGACCAGCAGTACGCATCTGCATTTGCCGTTGAGCACACCAAGTACATGATCAACAAGAAGGTGATCAACCATGATAACTTTGCTGCCCGCTCCAGAGGATTAAAAGATCGTGGTGCCCAAGCCGTTGCCGAAAATGTAGCGATGGGCTATACCACTGCCGAGAATGTGGTCAACGCCTGGTTGAACAGTCCTGCCCATCGCGATGTGATCGAAGGCAACTACACTCATTCCGGATTCGGGATCATTATGGATGACAATGGCAACTACTACTATACCCAGCTTTTTTATAGAAAGTAAATTACTTCTGGTTTTTAGATATTAAGCTTTTGCCGTATTTTTATGCAAACTCATAAAAGTACGGCAATGGCTATTCCAAAACCTTTCAATCTCACCCAGTGGGTCGATGAACATCGTGAATTACTAAAACCCCCCGTAGGAAACAAAAACCTCTATGTGGAATCCGGGGATTACATTGTGATGATCGTTGCAGGACCCAATGCCAGAAAGGACTATCATTATAACGAAACGGAGGAACTCTTCTACCAATTAGAGGGAAACATAACCGTCGCCGTGCAGGATGAAGGCGAGCGCAAGGAAATGAAGTTGGGCCCCGGAGATATGTACCTGCACCCTGCCAAGGTGCCGCACTCGCCCATCAGGGATGACAACTCCATTGGACTTGTCGTGGAACGAAAACGAACCGACCTTCCCGGAAGGGATGGACTGTTGTGGTTTTGTGACAACTGCAATAACAAATTACATGAGGTCTATTTTCCGCTTTATGATGTAGAAAAGGATTTTCTGAAGCACTTCGAAGACTTTTACAATAACGAAGACCTTCGTACCTGTAATCGATGTGGTACGGTTATGGAGACCGACCCCAGATTCATGGCCGAGAAGTAACACTTTTCTCTGGTTAACCACGTGGTTTTAATTAGGGCCATTTTATTTCAAATTTTCCCCCGATTGTGTACCTTCGCGGCGCACCACTTGGTGCATCAAAATTTATTCAGCAATAAAAAATAAGAGAACGATATGGCGACCGTAGCGACCTCCTTCGGAATTGAAGACGCATTGAAACAATTGGGCATTGAGCCTGTGAATAGTGGGACGTCCACTGGTATGAACTGGATGCCCGGTGGCGACGAGATCGCCTCCTATTCTCCTGTAGACGGACAGTTGATCGGGAAAGTGACCACCACTTCCAAAGAAGAATACGAACAAGTAATAGCCTCGGCTACTTCAGCATTTAAAACATGGAGAACGACACCGGCTCCGCAAAGAGGAGAGATCGTTCGACAGTTTGGCGAGGCCTTGAGACGGCTGAAAGAACCACTTGGGAAACTGGTCTCCTACGAAATGGGTAAAAGCTACCAGGAAGGTCTGGGAGAAGTACAGGAGATGATCGACATCTGCGACTTTGCCGTAGGGCTGTCTCGTCAATTGCACGGACTCACCATGCACTCCGAGCGTCCCGGACACCGAATGTATGAACAGTATCACCCGCTGGGGATCGTTGGAATTATTTCAGCATTCAATTTCCCGGTGGCTGTCTGGTCGTGGAATACGGCTTTGGCATGGGTATGTGGAGATGTTTGTGTTTGGAAACCTTCAGAGAAGGCACCCATGTGCGGCGTTGCCTGTCAAAAAATTGCTGCCCAGGTAATGGCAGATAACGGTTTACCTGAAGGGATTTCCTGCCTGATCAACGGTGATTACCGAGTGGGAGAATACATGACCACCGATAAACGTATCCCGTTGATTTCTGCTACCGGATCCACACGAATGGGGAAGATCGTTGGCCGAACCGTTGGAGAGCGTCTCGGGAAATCGTTATTGGAATTAGGAGGGAACAACGCCATTATCGTAACTCCCGATGCCGATATAAAAATGACAGTGATCGGTGCGGTATTTGGAGCAGTTGGAACTGCGGGACAACGATGTACATCGACCCGTCGTTTGATCATTCACGAAAGTATTTACAACAAAGTAAAAGACGCACTGGTGGCAGCCTACGGGCAGTTGCGCATTGGAAACCCCTTGGATGAGAATAACCACGTTGGACCTCTTATCGATACCGATGCTGTGGACAATTACAACAAAGCCTTGCAACAGGTTGTGGCCGAAGGCGGAAATATTCTGGTAGAAGGTGGAGTATTGGAAGGAGAAGGATATGAAAGCGGTTGCTATGTGAAACCTGCAATCGCAGAAGCCAGCAACAGCTACGAGATCGTTCAGCACGAGACCTTCGCACCTGTGTTATATTTGCTGAAATACTCGGGCGATGTAGAAAATGCCTTGGAGATCCAGAACGGCGTGGCTCAGGGACTGTCATCGGCAATCATGACCAACAACCTTCGAGAAGCAGAACGTTTCCTTTCCGTTGCGGGTAGTGATTGCGGTATTGCCAATGTGAACATTGGAACTTCCGGTGCCGAGATCGGTGGTGCCTTCGGAGGAGAGAAAGAAACTGGAGGTGGACGAGAGTCTGGAAGTGATGCCTGGAAGATCTACATGCGTCGACAGACCAATACCATCAATTATACGACCGAATTGCCCTTGGCCCAAGGAATTAAATTCGACCTCTAACAGCAGTTACAACACTCCTGTGATAACAAATAGATCCCGGCCAGTTGGCCGGGATTTTTATTTGGGGTTTTTTAGTACCTTAGTTACATACATCATCCATATGTTATAGCATGCGTAGACGACAGATCGCACTCTATGGAATAGTTTTCTTTCTATTCATTGCCGGATATTTCCTTTTGGGAGACGGCGGACTTGAGAATTGGTTTTCTTCGGAATCGAAGCAGCAGATCAATACCAGCGAGATCCGGTTTCCAGAGGAAAAAGGAATGTTTAATGCCTTTGTGTTGAAAGATTCACTGGCCGACTTTGAATTTCACAGTGACGACAACTTCAATTTTGGTTGGTCGGGACATGAAATACGGAGACCCATCTCCCGTGATATTATCACCGGAATTGCCGAGATGCAACTCATTTTTGGAGCCCATGAAGACAAAGTGGTGGAGGTGATCGGGTGGTACGACAGTGTAGAAAAGAACACCTCTTCTTACGAAAATCTCGGACTGGCAAGGGCTCATGCTGTTAAGGACTACTTTATTTTACAGGGGATTCCATCGTCTAGGATCGAGGTGAGCTCACTTGCCAAAACGGATTTGAAACCGCATAAGCGCATCTTGTTCGGCCCCGTGGCGTTTTCCATCAGATAAGGCGCATTTTCTTCCGAAGAAAAATAATACCAAATTCCATCTTTGGCCGTTATTGCTATAAAAGCCATGAAAAATTTTACAATTCTACTCCTGCTGCTTAGCATGATCTCCTGTAAGAATGATGACGACTCTTCGGGCAGGTTCTGTACCCTCGAATTTGTCTACGGACTGTCGGTGCAGGTTAGAGACGTGGACACAGGAGGTATTATACTCAACAACATTACCGTTACTGCCATCGACGGATCCTATGAAGAGGAACTCGCCTTCAATTTCGATACGTATATCGGAGCCGGAGAACGACCGGGAAATTATACCCTCGAAGTGAGAGCAGACGGATACCAGGATTTCACTTCGGAAGTGATCCGGGTGGGTGCCGATGAATGCCACGTGATCCCCGAATTTGTGGAAATAACGCTGGAACCGCTCTAGTTACGGCCATTTTCGTCCGGATACAGGAGGTGAACCGGCGTACTTTGCCAGAATTCCTTACTGTCTGCATCCATGATCGTAAGCGGCCCTTTGAAAGCGGCCCCGGTATCAACGTTCCATAAATTGGCAAAGTTAACCGGCTGGGTGGCCCCGATCCTGGTGACAGGGGTATGCCCAATGTAAATTTCGTTGAACAGCTTTAATCGTTGCGGATAGTGTATGTCGTCCTGGGTGAGGTCGGGATCCAAGGAACGGGCAGTCTCCCATAAGGTACGATCCCAAAACACAAGGTCCTCGAAGTATTCGTACCTGGGTCCTGAAAGATTTGTAAATCCGGCGTGCACAAAAAGGCGATTCCGGTCATCGATATAGTAATTCTGAAGATCCTCATAAAAGGTTATGTGTTGGTTTTTTTCTTCGGAAGTAATTACATCGTAACTTTCTTTGGAGGCCTGGCCACCATGTGCAAGCCACATTGGATTCTCATCGTCCTGTTTTAGGTATTTGTACATCAAATAATCGTGGTTGCCCCGAATAAATGTACAAGGATACTTTTTCGAAAACTCAATAAGGAAGGAGACCGTGGGAGCCGCGTCGCTCCAACCGTCCACATAATCACCCAGAAAAATGAAACGATCGCCCGGAGCGGGATTTACTTTCTCCAGCACTTCCTTCAAGGCCCGCAAACCGCTGTGAATATCGCCAACGACAAGAGTCCTCATTTCCATTAACTATCCGTATAATTCACAATGGTTACTATGGCAACGATCACCAGTATGATGGTAAGCACAAAGAAGAATATCTTCCAGAAAGAGTAAGGACGACTACCGGAGAGTGCTCCTGTTTGTCCGTTCACAAAAAAATTGTATCGTTTTCCTTTAAACGCATAAGCACTCACAAAGACCGGTAATAAGATGTGCTTGAACGTTTCCTCGCTTAATGTCATGTTCAACGTACTAACTCGTTGAGTATCCCCGCCTATGTCTCGGCGGGCCCAGCGATCGGCGATTTTGTTGGCTTCTTTGTTGGCGGCCAAATGCCCGTCTTTTAACGGGATGGTGTACTTTTCAGTAACAAAACCGGCCAGGAAACCACTGTCGAAGGGCTTGAGCGCCTTCAGGTCCCACCGAGCGATCTTCTTTGGGATCACACCCGACTTTTGCTTGGAAGCTTTGATGAGAGTGTCGTCCACAAAACCGGAGATCGAACCGCTCACAGGCGTCCAACGGGTACGTCTTTCCTGTCGCATACGAGTAACGGTCTTGCCGTTTACCGTGGTCGTGTAGGGAACAGAGACGTAGTAATAATCGCCTCGCTGACCCGAATAAGTTGCAAATAACTGCGCATCAAATGTCCAATAGGGTACGTACAATCCTTTGGTATTTTGGGGATCCAGTGAGGCTTTTTTGAGTTTGTTGGGAGCCCACCATAACTTTTGTACCCATTTCTTGAATATTATGTGCGCCTTTTCCTGGGTGATCTGAAAGGGTAATACCGCACCCGGTAAAATCCACTCCTCGGTTCTTTGGTCTTCGATGATCAAGGGCGAATTGCAATACACACAATGAAGAGATTTGTAATTTTCTTCAATGTGTTGATTGGCACCGCAGTTCTTGCAATTCAAAATGGTGATCGCTTCACTATGGGATTGTGCACCGAGCGTTTCGAGGTAAGGCTGCAACTCTAATTCTTCAAAACCATGTGCCGACGGAGGAATCTCCTGACTATGTCCACAGTAATCGCACTTCAACTCTGTGGTGCCGGGCGCGTACATCAATTCGGCCCCACAGTTGATGCAGGATTTTTTGAGTTCGGAACGTTGTTGGGTGGTCGATTCCATGAAAATATTGGTACGAGTGTTCTCGAGATTTGGACTCATTTTAACCAGATCCCGAAGCCTATTTTAAAAAATTCCTACTCTGCAGGTAACGGAGGTGGCGTACTGCCGCCCAGGAAGGCTTTCAATTCTTCCACATCCTTCAAAGCCGCCCAGTTGGCCATTCCCTGTTTCCAAACAAGGGTATCCTTGTTTACCGTTCGGTTGGCAAAGAGCGCTCGAAGCTGCTCAAAACCAACAGGTCCTGCCTGTTGTCCATTGGCCGAATAGAAATATTGCACCGCCTGAGGCATTGGAGGAGGAACCGCAGCGGCTTGTTGCTGCGGCGGCATTTGCTGGCCGCCCATTTGAGGAGACATCATGCCACCCATTTGTTGGGCAAGCACAAAGCCCATTCCCATGCCCATTCCAGCTCCCGCAGTACCGCCTTCATTGGCAGCGGCAGCTTCGATGGCTTTGGCCGTTTTGAACTTAGTAAGTTTATCAAGGTCCAGCTTATCAATTCGGCTATACTCGAAGATCTCCTTTTTCAGATCCTCCGGCATGGAGACGTTTTCGATGTAGAATTTCTCCAACGAAATTCCAACCGACATAAACTCGGGCTGCATTACCTCCTGGCAAGTTTCACTCAGTTCTGTGGTATTGGCAGCATAGAGCTCGATGGGTAAGTTGGCTTCGCCCACAGTATCCGTAAAGCGAGTCGCGATGAGGCTTTTCAAGTGCTCATTGATCTCGAAGTTGGTGAAATTGTTATCGGTACCCACAATATCGATGATGAATTTCCCGGGATCACTTATCCTGAATGCGTACGTTCCAAAAGCTCGGATCTCTACCAACCCAAAACGCTCGTCGTTCAGGGTAATCGGGTTTTTGGTTCCCCATTTTTCATCTGTAAACAAGTGAGTGTTCACAAAGTAGACCTCTGCCTTGAATGGACTGTCGAAGCCATATTTCCAGCCCTTCAATGTGGTAAGAATGGGTAGGTTGTTGGTATTCAGCGTATAGGTGCCCGGTTCAAAAACATCGGCCAATTGCCCTTCGTTTACAAACACCGCCATCTGCCCTTCACGAACGATGAGCTTGGCGTTGTTCTTTATTTCATTTTGATAACGTTCAAATCGATGACAAATGGTGTCGTCTGTATAGTCCAGCCATTCGACAATGTCGATAAATTCGTTGCTTAGTTTTTCTTTGATCTTGTCAAATAGTCCCATGATGATAAGTTGATGATGTTATTATTGCTTAATAAATTTTTGTGTTTGTGTGTTTCCTTCGGAAGTAGTGACTTGCAGAAAATACAACCCTGGGTTGAGGTTCGAAATGTCGATGGTTTCTGAATTTGAGGGGCTTGAATGTACGATAGTTCCTGTCACCGAATAAATTAGTGTCGAATAGTCTTCAGAAGTTACATCTCCGCAGCTAAATGACCATTCGCCGCGCTGCAATTCGCGGTCAACTAAGGATCTTTTTGAGAAGACAACCGGATTCAAATTCGCTGTCAGGGTAGTTACAATCACAACCGTAAGTTACTAAAATATTAGCTGTATTTAACCTTCCTCAAAATTCTTGACGATTCCTTAAACGACTGGTAGACTTTCCCGTTGATCTTCTTCAGAAATGGTTGTGCCTCCAAAAGTTTTTCTTTGGCATCTTCAAAATCATTCAGATAGCAGATCAAATAGTTGGAAGGCAAATGTTCAAGGTCTTTTTCCTCGGAGGGCCGTAATGGGATATTCTTTTCGAGTTTGCGAAGCAAGCTGTTGTTGGCGTTATAGATATGATGAAGTGTTCTTTTGTTGAATTTGGGTGGTTCGAAGATCAGTTGCGTGTCCAAGCTGTAGAACCCATTTTCCCGAAAGGTGATCTGCGTTTCTTCCAGCGGATAGTACTTATAACTGTTGCCCAGACCCAGATGAACATATTCGGTGATCCGAAACAGGTCGTCACTAAAATGAATGCTCACCTCATCCAAGGCCGAATAAAACAGTCGAACTTGCTCGTTGATAAGTTCGATATCCACACGTGAGTAGTAGGTCTCGTCCTTTACATGCTTGGTGATTCCCGCCCAGCATACCACAAATTGTTCCTTGAATACCTTGTAGTGAGCATCGAGGTCGCTGTGCCGATTATTGATAAAGTCGATCACGCCATCCAAGGTGTACTCAATGTTGTTCCTGGACGAATTTTCGATGGATCGAACAATGTCCGAATTCACATCCTTGATCTCGATGTCGAAATCCTTGGGCATGGATATACTGCCATCTCTCAAAAAGATAGAACCACCCCAATACTTCCAGATGTTCTTGCGCAATGAAGTGATCTTACCGGTTGGGCGTATGGTTACCAACCCTACTACCTTATCGTCCGGGAGGTGCGGAAACATCACATTCTCGTAGGAGATCAAGGGAGCGTTGGTGAGGTAGGCATTCACCAAGTTTTGGATCTTGCTGTCGTCGAAGAAATCAACGCCGTTGATCTCATTGCCTTCATCTTCCACACCAATCACGATATAGCTGTTATTTGCCGGATTGCTGTTGCTGAGGGCACAGATGTGTTTCAAGAATTTCGCCTTCCCTTCCTTGGTCCCCAGATTGATCTTCCGCTTTTTATCATAAAAACTACTCTCGTCCTGGTGGGCCAGCAGATTTTTAATTAAAAGGCGTTTATTGATCATGGCTTGTCCACTTTATTCACGATCGTGCTACTTGCCTGATCCAGGCACATTACTGTTAGATCGGCAATGTTCACATGGGGTGGCCGGGTAACTGCAAACCAAATGATATCGGCGATATCTTCTGCCTGCAGCGGCGTGTTGTTCTGGATGAGAGACGGGAAGAGGTTTTGCAATACATTTACCGTCGCTACGGCCGGAAAAAAGCGGCGATGGTTGCCAATGTG
>JBCCHR010000109.1:0-8723 GCA_039028655.1 Bacteroidota bacterium | reverse complement strand
GACGCAAGCTAGCTGGGAGTACGTACCGATGATGAAGATGCGCTACGATATAAGTTCTGTTTGTGTTGTAATAACAGTATTGTTACAGTTCAGTATTATGAGTTAAGAAGGTTTGTTGCTTGGTTTTGTATTGTATAGAAAGAGGCAAAGGAACCCGAACCACAAGCGAAACGCTCTGGGGTTGCCATGGCTTATTTGGTAAAATTAGTATATTAGACAGCAAATTTTACCCTATGAAACGAATCCTACTATCTGCCGTTTGCTTACTCCTCTTTGTTTCCGGAAATGCTCAATCCAAGATCATTTATGAAGAATACTCTTCCATTAAGCTTGGAGAACCACGACGCTTGAAGATCCAACTGCCCCGTGATTATGAGGAAAATGTAGAAAAGGTATACCCTATCGTACTGGTTCTGGACGCCAACTACCTGTTCGAGCCCGTTGCCGGTAACGTGGATTACTTTGGCTATTGGGAGGATATGCCCGAAGCCATCGTAGTTGGTGTCATGCAAGGTGACGCTCGCTATGACGACTGCAATTACGATGACACCAACTTTATGCCGGCCGACAAGGGAGCCGATTTTTTCGAGTTCATTGGTCTCGAATTGATCCCCTACATCGATAGTAGCTTCCGGACAGCCAAATTTACCATCGCGGTAGGCCACGATTTTACAGCCAATTTTATCAACTATTACTTGTTCAAGGATCCGCCACTGTTTAATGGTTACATTAGCCTGAGTCCGGACCTGGCTCCAATGATGGACGAACGACTCCCTCAACGTATCCCTAGCGTTGAGTCGAAGATCTTTTATTACATGGCCACCGGAACCGACGACATAAAAGACCTGATGGAGATCAGTGAAGACCTCAACCGATCGCTGGCACCCCTGAAAAGCGATACTTTTTCCTATTATTTCGACAATTTCGAAGGGGCAACGCATTACTCCCTCGTGGCCAGGGCCATCCCCTCGGCCATGGAGAAGATCTTCTCCGTCTACCGCCCTATCTCCAAACAGGAGTACAAAGACGTTTTGCTTAAGATGGAAACGCCCATCCACCAGTACCTCGTTGACAAATACAAGACCATCGAAACACTTTTTGGCCTCACCAATCCCATTCGTGTGAACGATTTTATCGCGACCGCGACCGCTTGCGAGAAGAAAAAACAGTGGGAATCTCTTCGGGAGATCGCTACGCTCGCCAAGCGGCAATACCCCGATACCGTTCTGGGCGACTATTACCTCGCTCGTTATTATGAGGAGGTGGGCGAACCCAAGAAGGCCATGCGTACCTACCAGGGTGCCTTCGACAAAGAAGAGGTCGATTTTATAACCACCGATCTCATGTTGGACAAGGCCGATAAGATCAAAGACGACTTCGGGTATTGATATGCTGCGAGTTTGACCTTTTTTTGTTTTTGCTGAATACTTCTTCGCTGTTCCCCTTTTTTTGAGGCTTGCAGGAACAAATTATTGGCTATTTTAGCGGTATCATATGGCGAAGACCAAAACCACCTTTTTTTGTCAGAATTGCGGAGCCCAATATGCCAAATGGCAGGGGCAATGTAACTCGTGCAAAGCGTGGAACACCATCGTGGAAGAGGTGATCCAAAAGGTGGAAAAACCCAGCTGGAAAACCGAGAACAATACGTCCACTCGAAGAGCTGCGACCCCACAGAAGGTCTCAGAGATCTCGGGCACCCGCGAAATGAGACTGTCTACCAACAACCGGGAACTCGATCGCGTATTGGGCGGAGGATTGGTCCCTGGATCACTTACCCTGTTGGGAGGCGAACCAGGCATCGGGAAAAGTACCTTGCTGCTCCAGGTTGCCTTAAACCTGCCGCACAAAACACTCTACGTGTCGGGAGAAGAGAGCGCCCAGCAGATCAAAATGCGCGCCGATCGCATTCATCCAAATGCCGAACATTGCTATATCCTAACTGAAACCAATACCCAGCAAATTTTCCGGAATGTTTCCCAAATGGAACCGGATATCGTTGTGATCGATTCCATCCAAACCCTGCATACCAACCATATTGAAAGTAGTGCGGGCAGTATCTCACAAATACGAGAAACCACGACCGAACTCATCCAGTTTGCCAAAGAAACGGCCACGCCTGTGGTCCTCATTGGTCACATTACCAAGGACGGGAACATTGCAGGACCCAAAATATTGGAACATATGGTCGACACCGTGCTCCAGTTCGAAGGGGACCGCAACCATATGTACCGCATCCTTCGTGCCCATAAAAATCGATTTGGCAGCACCAACGAACTGGGTATTTACGAGATGCAAGGCAGCGGACTCCGAGAGGTCCTCAATCCTTCGGAGGTACTGATCTCCAAAAGCGATGAGGCACTGAGCGGTACCGCCATTTCGGCTACCCTGGAAGGCATGCGGCCACTTATGATCGAGATACAGGCACTGGTGAGCACAGCAGTCTACGGTACTCCGCAGCGAAGCACGACTGGCTTTCACGCCAAGCGACTTAATATGTTGCTGGCCGTACTCGAAAAGCGCGCCGGATTTAATTTGGGGGCCAAGGATGTATTTCTGAATATCACCGGCGGTATCTCCGTAGACGACCCGGCCATCGATCTGGCCGTTATCGCTGCAGTGCTCTCCTCCAATGTGGATATTCCCATTGCAAAAGGCATGTGCTTTGCCGCCGAGATCGGCCTGGCAGGAGAAGTGCGCCCGGTACCGCGTATCGACCAGCGCATCACCGAAGCAGAAAAACTAGGGTTCGAATCCATCGTGATCTCCAAGCACTGTAAATTACCCAAAGAGCAATACGGGATACAACTTATCAAAGTAGCCAAGGTGCACGACGTGGTGCGTTACCTGTTTGGATAGGTTACAGATCGTCCAGCAAACGGGAGATCTCATCCAATTTGGGAGTAAGGATCACTTCGATCCTACGGTTCCTGGATCGTCCTTCACTGTTAGAATTGGAAGCAACAGGAGCGTATTCACCGCGACCGGCCGCAGTTAGGTTTTCCTTCGGAATACCACTATTCTGGGTCAAAATGCCAACAATGGCCGTGGCTCGTTTGGTAGAAAGATCCCAGTTGTTTTTTACGTTGCCATTCCCTCCATAAGGCACATTGTCGGTATGCCCTTCGATAAGCACCGCAATTTCCTTGTTTTGAGCCAGCACCTTGCCCAATGCCCTAACTGCTTCTGAACCGCGACTGTTCACTGCCCAACTCCCACTTTCGAACAGCAATTTATTTTCCATGGAAACGTATACTTTACCGTCCCGCTGCTCCACCGTAAGTCCGTTGCCTTCAAAATTGGTAAGTGCTGCCGAAATTGCATCTTTCAAGGCGCGCATCTTCGCATCTTTGGAGGCAATGATCCCTTCCAGTTCCTGCACCCGTTCGGATCGATCGGCCAATTGGCGTTCGAGATCCTTCAAGCGGGCTTCTTCATTAGCCAGTGCTCGCTCCTTGGCTTCGAGCGACTCCAGCAATTTCCTGTTTCGCTCCAGGTTGTCGGTAAGTGCCGAAGAGCTGTTGGCCTCAAGGGCGTCGTAGGATTCCTTCAATCGATCGTACTTATTGTTGGCCGCCGCCAGATCCATGGCCAGTTTTGTTTTTTCTGAATTCAATCGGTCGATCTCCTTTCGTAGGTTGGCCACCGAATAACTGCTGGCTCCACCCGCATTAGCATCCAACTGGGCCATCAGCGATTCGTTTTCGGCCTTAAGGGACTCGTTTTGGGCTTTGAGGTCTTCGTAAATCTTGGACGAAACGCAGGAAGTAGTTAGGAATGCGAGGGCAATTCCGAAGAAAAATTTCTGGATCATGGTATCTTATTTGAAGTTGGGGTTGGCAGTTTAGAAGGAAAGTTCCACCATATGCGGACAATGATCGCTGTGATGGGCTTCCGGTAATATAACGGCTCTTTTCAGGTTTTCTTGTAATGGCTGGGCCACCATATTGTAATCGATACGCCATCCTTTGTTGTTGGCTCTTGAATTGGCACGGTAGCTCCACCAGGTATAATGGTGGGGATCCTTGTTAAAAAATCGGAAGCTGTCGATAAATCCGCTATTGATAAATTGCCCGATCCATTCCCGCTCGACAGGTAAAAAACCGGAGACGTTTTTATTTCGCACCGGATCATGGATATCGATGGCCTCGTGACAAATATTGTAGTCGCCACAAATAACCAGGTTTGGTATCTCCTGCTTTAGCTTGTCAACATATTTCTGAAACAGGGCCATATACTCCAATTTGTGCTCAAGACGGGCAATGTTGGTGCCACTGGGCAGGTACAGGCTCATCACCGAAACATCGTCGTAATCTACCCGCAGGTTCCGTCCTTCGAAGTCCATCGACTCGATCCCGGTACCATACTCCACATGGTTGGGTTCCTCCTTACAAAAGATCGCCACCCCGCTGTACCCCTTCTTTTGGGCACTGAACCAGTAATGATATGGGTACCCCGCCGCCTCGATCTCGGCAAGCTCGACCTGATCTTTTTGTGCTTTGGTTTCCTGTATGCAAATAACATCGGGTGCGGCCGTTTTGAGCCATTCAGAAAAACCTTTCCGCATGGCCGCGCGAATCCCGTTAACGTTGTATGAAATGATCTTCATGGTTTCCCGGCTAAGAATTGAACTGCTAATGTAAATAACATTGTATTTTTACCATAACACAAGCAGGAAAGGTTTTCACAAAAGAATCAACAAAATAAAAACCCAGACCTTAAGTTGTACTATAAATGAAAATAACGCTGTCCATTTTATTATTCTTTGCAGTTCTCGCAAGTTATGGGCAGGATACGCTATCCAATTATCACAGTCGAAAGGTTCCGGTACGGGACAGTCTTCAGCTGGATTCGGTGGCACTCAATCCCTCTCGTTTTTCGCTGGTTGCCTCCAATGGCCAAGTGCTGGACAGCACCCAATATCGAATGGATTTTAGAAAAGGTGTGTTATTTTTTTCTGAATCCCTTCGGAAAAACAACGACTCGGTCACAGTAAATTACCTTCGCTACCCCGATTTTCTTACCCGTGAGTATTTCAAACTAGATCCGAAGATCATCGTCGAAAACACCGGTGGATTGGATAAATTATACGCCCTGGACCAACGAGATAAGTCAGAAAAGGCCTCACCCTTCGATGGCCTCAACGCCATTGGAAGTATCACACGTGGTATCACGGTTGGGAACAATCAGAATGCCGTGGTGAACAGCGAACTCGACCTGCAGATCACCGGCAAACTGAGTGAGGAAGTGTCTATCCGGGCCTCCATCCAGGATGCCAACATTCCTACCCAGGAAGGCGGGTATTCACAAAGCCTTGACGAGTTTGACCAGATCTTTATCGAATTGTACGGAAAGAAATGGAACATACGTGCCGGAGATATCGACCTGCAAAACAATACCAGTTACTTTGCCCGGTTCACCAAGCGGGTACAAGGGATTGCAATTGGCGGAACCCTGGACCATAAGGATGGTTCCAAGACCTCAGCATTTGTGAGTGGTGCACTGGTACGTGGGGTGTTTCAAACCAGTCAATTCATCGCCCAGGAAGGAAATCAGGGGCCGTACAAACTGGTAGGACCTAACGGAGAATTGTTCATCTTGATAGTTTCGGGCAGTGAACGTGTATACGTTAACGGATTGTTGCTGAAGCGTGGAGAGAACGAAGATTACGTGATCGATTACAATGCAGGTGAGGTGCGGTTCAATCCTACCTACCCTATTACCGCCAATATGCGGATTACGGTCGACTATCAGTTTACCGATCGCAACTTTACACGATTTATTGGCTACGGAGGGGGCAATTACACCAGTGAGAAATTGGACCTGGGTGCTTATGTGTATTCTGAAAGCGATGCTAAAAACCAACCCTTACAACAAAATCTAACCGAGGAACAGGTGGCTGTACTGAGTGCGGCGGGCGACAATATGGACCTTATGAATGCGCCCTCGGCCATTCCCGATACCTTTTCAGAAAATAAGATTCTTTACCGTAAAGAGGACTTCAACGGGACCGAGATCTTCGTGTTTTCTAACGATCCCAACGACGAGTTATTCAATGTACGATTTACGCAGGTAGGAACTAACAACGGAAACTACGTGATCAGCGAGGAGAGCACCATCAATCGCATTTTCGAGTTTGTACCCCCCGTGAACGGGGAACGGCAGGGAGACTACGAACCTATTATCCGGCTCAATGCCCCCGAAAAACTGCAGATTGGTGGATTTACGGGAAGTTATCGCCCTTCGGAAAAAACAAAGGTCGATTTCGAACTTGCCGGGAGTATCAACGACCTCAACCTCTTCTCGACCCTGGACGACCAGGACAATGACGGGTTTGGAGGGCGGCTGGCCATACGTCAGGCCGTATTAAAAACAGCCGATACTCTAAAGGTGGATGCCTTTGGAAGCTTGGATTACATAGCGAAGGATTTTCGCAATATCGAGCGGATCTTCAACATTGAGTTCAACCGGGATTGGAACCTCGAAATGCCAATGGGAGACCAGCGATACCTCATCACCGGCGCGTCTGTGAGTCACCCCAAATTGGGCGGTGGCACCTATCAATTTCAGAATTTGAACTTTTCCGAAAACTTTTCGGGGAACCGTCATATGATCAGTTCCAACGTTCGCATCAAAAAACTGAATCTGATCGCGAGTGCCAGTTTACTGGACACAGAGAGCGATCTGGCCGAGTCCAATTTCAACCGGGTGAATACAGCCGCTATTTATGGCTTTGAAAAAGCATGGGTGGGAGCGAAATTTTCTTCCGAAGATAACCAGATAAAGGCCATTGCCAACGACAGTTTGTCTCCCATAAGCCAGCGTTTCAATGCGTATGAAGTATTTACCGGGATTGGTGACAGTACCCAGGTGTTTGCAGAAGTGGGCTACCGTTATCGGGTGATCGATAGCGTGCGTTCCAACCGGTTGCTACGGGTGAATACCTCCGACGACTATTTCTTGAAATCGCGGCTAATCAACAGCAAAAACACCCAACTATCGCTATTTGCCAACTACAGGCAACTGCGCTATGAGAACCAGGATGCCGATACCTCGAGGGTGGAACAGGAAGACGAAAAAAACCTGAACGCGCGATTGGTTTACGGACAATCACTTTGGAAAGGAAGTGTCCGCCTCAACACGGCTGTCGAATCGAATAGCGGTGTGATCCCGCAACAGGAGTTTACCTATGTGCAGGTAGAGCCCGGACAGGGGGTGTTTACCTGGATCGACTACAATGGCAATGGCGTACAGGAACTCAACGAATTTGAAGTGGCTCAGTTTCAGGATCAGGCCGAATACGTTCGGGTGTTGTTGCCCAACCAAGTGTTTGTGAAGATCAGGAACAACAAATTTAGCCAGACGCTTACGCTCAATCCCACCCAATGGATCAATAGCACCGGAATACGAAAGGTGTTGTCGAAATTCTACAACCAATCGTCCTACGTGATCGATCGGAAAGTGGCCCGGAGCAACGATATTTCGGAGATCAATCCGTTCAAAGATGGGGGAGATGAGCAGTTCGGTTTGTCGCTCAATTTTAGAAATGCGTTGTTCTTCAATCGTGGAAAACAGCGTTACACGACCAGCTATACCTTTGTGTCCAGTTCGGGAAGTAACCTGATCTCCCTTGGACTGCAGGAAAGCAAACTGGTTTCGCACCAACTCAATTTCAATCATAAATTCTGGGATGCGTGGTTGCTGAATATGAAAGGAGCAGTTGGTGAGAACCAGAGTATTTCTGAAAATTTCGAGAATCGAAATTTCGATCTCAATACCTACCAAATTAACCCAAAGATCTCTTACTTGCTGAACCGGCAAACCCGGTTCGATGTATTTTATCAATTCCTGAATAAGGAGAATATTCTGGGGGAGATGGAAACGCTGGATCAACAAACGATCGGGGTTTCCTTTGCCTACAACAATGTGCAGAAGATCTCGATCTCGGGCGAGTTCAATTATATCGACAATGCCTTTTCGGGCAGTGCGTTCTCCCCGGTGGCCTATACCATGCTGGAGGGCTTGCAGCCGGGCACGAACTTTACCTGGAACCTATTATTTCAGAAGAGGATCACCAAGTATTTGGACGCTAACCTTTCTTACTTCGGAAGAAAGAGTGAGAATTCGAATACTATTCATACGGGTACCGTTCAGCTTCGGGCCTACTTCTAAACTGCTTGCGCAATCAATTCCGCAGAAAAAAAAGGAGCGGGACAAGCCCGCTCCAATAGTATTTGAAATGTGATTTTGGAATCTATCGAACGATAATTCGTTCCACACCTCCAAAGTCCTTGTTTCCGATTCGAACAATGTACACACCAGATGCCACGTAAGACATATCCAGGTCGTACTCGTAACCGGTTCCATTCTCGTTCTCCAAACGATAAGAGGACAGTGTTTGTCCCATCATGTTTACAACGGAGAAGGTCAACTGATCGGTTACTTCGGTCGTTGGAAGCATCAACTTGAATTGCTTGTTTCCAAGATCGATCACACGCAACTCGTTGTTGTTTGCAAAATCTTCGGTGCCCAAAACGATGTCACCACAAAGTTGCAATGTCCAGTCGAGTAGTTCTCCACCGTCCTGGTTGGCATTGTCAACAATGCGCAAAGTCCAGTCTCCAATGGTAGGAATTCCGTCGAAATCGGACAGGTTTCCTTCTGGCTGGTAAGGTCCGGTAATCGGATCGGTAGCTCCTGTGATCGGGTCGGCAGCTTCGTCG
>JBCCHR010000108.1:0-8743 GCA_039028655.1 Bacteroidota bacterium | reverse complement strand
GTAATCTTCTTCATCGCATTCCAGCGAAGAAAGAACCGATTCCTTATCGAGCGATTGGAGGCCCAACAACGATTTCAGGAGGAATTGGCCAATTCACAATTGGAAATACAGGAGCAAACCTTTAAGAACATTGCCTGGGAATTGCACGACAATGTAGGACAGCTTCTTTCGGTGGCCAATCTCCAGCTCAATATGTTAATGAACAATTCAACCGACGAAATACAAGACCAGATCCAGGAAACCAAGGATGTGATCGTGGCCACAGTCGACGAGGTTCGTTCGCTTTCCAAAACCCTCAATACTGAGGTGATCTTGCATAACGGTCTGGTAAAATCGGTACAGGTGGAACTGGAGCGCTTTAATAGGCTTAACTTCCTGCATGCCGACCTCAAGATCGAGGGCGACGAAACCACCCATGTGAGCAATGAAGATGAGATCATTATCTTCAGGATTTTGCAGGAATTCTTCTCAAATGTGATCAAACACGCCCGCGCCAATAAATTATTCGTACATTTAAATTATAAGTTGGATGTACTGGAGATATTTGTGGAAGAAGACGGGGTTGGTTTCAACACCGCACAGAAGACACATAGCTCGGGACTGCGAAACATGCATAGCCGGGCTAATCTGATAGGAGCCGAATTTGATCTGCAGTCCACTCCGGAAAAAGGAACTCAACTACAACTAGTTTATCCCTACGCAACCTATGACCAATGAGAAAGAACATACCCTCGCCATTGTAGACGACCACGTACTCTTTGCCAGCTCCCTAGAGAAACTGATCAACACATTCGACGAATTTACGGTGCTTTTTAAGGCACGCAATGGACAGGAAATGCAGAAGGAACTGCTTCAGGCAGCGGCCATGCCCGATATTATTTTATTGGATTACAACATGCCCGTCATGAACGGTTTGGAAACCGTAAAATGGCTCACCGCTCATCATCCGGAGATAAAAGTGCTCGCCTTATCGGTTGAGGACAACGAAAAGGTGATCCTCAAGATGATTCGCGAGGGCGCCAAGGGATATTTCTTGAAGGACATTCACCCGGACGACCTAAAGGATGCACTCCATATTGTAATGGATAAGGGGTACTATTATTCAGAAAAAGTAACCTCTTCCATGGTCAACGCCCTGCATCCCAATCAAAAGGACGCACCCATCAGCTTGAAAGAGAACGAACGTACTTTTCTGCAATTGGCTTGCTCCGAAATGACCTACAAGGAAATTGCCGATGTCATGAATCTTAGTCCAAAGACCATCGATGGATACCGACAGGAACTCTTCAACAAACTCCGAATAAAGAACAGAGTAGGGTTGGTGCTTTACGCGCTTAAAAACAACTTCATCGAGCTTTAACGACAGGCATCCCAGATGGGATCGGGCGGAGGAGGTGCGATGATCTTTAGCGGCTCCTTGCGCACCGGATGAACCAGTTCCAGTTCACGGGCATGCAAATGGATACTTCCATTGCTGTTGCTGCGATCGAACCCATATTTTAAGTCACCTTTTATCGGACTTCCAATGGTCGACAACTGCGAGCGTATTTGATGGTGGCGTCCAGTTTCGAGTTCAATCTCCAAAAGGGTATATCGGTCTAGTTGTTTTTTTACTGAATACTGCAGGGCTGCACGTTTACTGTCGGGTACTTCGTTGCGATGCGCGTACGACTTGTTCTGCTTGGGGTTTCGCTTCATAAAATGAACCAATCGATCGGAATCGTTGGGTGGCGCATTTTTTACGACGGCCCAATATACTTTTCGGGTTTGCCGATCCTGAAATAGCTTATTGAGTCTGGTGAGCGCTTTGCTAGTTCTTGCGAACAGCACGATCCCACTGGTGGGGCGGTCCAATCGATGAACCACACCAAGGAAAACAGCACCGGGTTTTTGGTACTTGTCAGCGATGTATTGTTTGGCCACTTCAGAAAGAGGAAGATCACCCGTCTTATCGCCCTGTACAATATCCCCCGGTCGCTTATTCACCACCAATAAGTGATTGTCTTCAAACAAAACCTGAAGGTTATCCGGGGTGCTATATGTTTTCGAATTGGGAACGGACAAAAGGTGACTGTTATTAGTACTGCTCTCCCTCGTTCGGGAAGTCACCACTCTTTACGTCACGAATATAGCTGGTAAAGGCCGAAGTCATTTCAGCATACATGTCCAGGTACCTTCGTAAAAAACGTGGATTAAATTCATGCGTCATGCCCAGCATATCATGTGTTACCAATACCTGTCCGTCGACACCTCCACCGGCGCCAATTCCAATAATGGGAATGGTTACACTCTCTGCGATCTCTTTGGCCAGTTTGGCGGGAACTTTTTCAATAACAATAGCAAAACAGCCGGCTTTTTCCAACATCAGGGCGTCTTCTCGAAGCTGGTTGGCCTCATCTTCCTCCTTGGCTCGAACCGTGTAGGTCCCGAACTTATAGATGGACTGGGGTGTAAGTCCCAGGTGTCCCATGACGGGAATACCTGCGTTCAAAATGCGTTTGATAGAGTCCTTGATCTCCTTACCACCTTCCACTTTTACCGCATGCGCACCACTCTCCTTCATGATTCTTATCGCCGATCGCAAAGCTTCCTTAGGATCACTTTGGTAACTTCCAAATGGAATATCGACCACCACCAGACTCCGTTCAATACCACGGATCACAGAGGAAGCATGGTAGATCATTTGGTCCAAGGTGATGGGTAGGGTGGTTTCATGTCCTGCCATCACATTGGAGGCAGAATCGCCCACCAATACCACATCGATTCCAGAGCCATCAACGATCTTGGCCATGGTGTAGTCGTAGGCGGTGAGCATCGAGATCTTTTCCCCATTTTGTTTCATGTCCACCAGGGTCTTGGTGGTAATGCGCTTATATTCTTTTTTGGCTATTGACATAGAATCGTAAATTACGGCATAAAAATACTACTTTTGGAATCAATCGGTAATTTATAGAAGTATGAAATCAATTCTTAGTCTCGCGCTTGTATTATTGGCCCTCAATGTCTCAGGGCAGGAAACGTTTACAGAAGACGACGCCAAGGCGATCGTCGATACCTTTTTTGAAGGATTCCATAAAGGGGATACGCTTATGATGCGGTCGGTGATGACCGAGAATGTACAGCTGCAAACCGCGTTTCGTACCAAAGACGGAAGTAATAAACTGAATACCGATTCGATCGATAAGTTGCTCAACGCCATCGCGAATCGAACAGCCGACCAAAAATGGGACGAGCGACTTTTGGACTATAAAGTACAGATCGACGGCAACCTGGCACAGGTATGGACCCCTTATGAATTTTGGTTCAATGATAACTTTAGTCATTGCGGAGCCAATGCTTTTACTTTAGTAAATACAGACGATGGCTGGAAGATCATCCATTTGATAGACTCCCGCAGGAAATCTACGTGTGGTAAGTAATTAGTGAACGTGCGGGCGGCTTACAGAAAGCGCCTTGCCAAATTTTCTCAGTAAGATCGGAGACTCTTCGAACAGTACCTTGACTTGTTCATCCCAATTTCTGGCAATGTCGAAATAGCTCGAATTAACTATTGCCATGATCTTTCCGCAATCATCACATACATGTGAGCTGTACTCCAGGAAATAATGGCCAAATTCGTGAAAGGCGACGACTTTGAGAATCTCCGGATCGATCTGGGCCATCCAATTAATATCAATAGCCACAGCTCTACCTTGGTCATCTCGGCGTAGCATCCCTAGTGTGGTCCCGTGTTCTTTAACCGTTAGGGTGTTCACAATATCTATACGCTCCAGTTGGAAGAGTTTATCGTGGTAGTCAATATCGTATTGCTCGCAGAGTTCGAAGAATTGATCCAACAAAGGCTGCAACCGACCATCCACACTCACTTCCTGTGCGTAGGCCGACCAAAGTCCGCAGATAATTATCACAATACAACCAATTCTTTTCATGTAAGCTTGTAGGTTAGTTCTTAGTTCAACTACAAATAATATCGTTGAAATGCTAATAAACACGATAAAGTGTAAAGTTCAATGCAAATTATGTTAAAATTCGAATTTCGAAGGATAAATCCTACAAATAACAATTCAACAAGTTGATGGCAAGCGTATGATTAGGTTGGTTCTGTTGAGAACGCAGACATGGACTCCCGTAGTATTTCAGCATAAAAAAAAAATCTGAAATCCGAAGCCAATGGACAGGAAGGGAAAAAAGCTGGTCTTAGCAGTCACTAAGGTTTACCTGTACCGCAAGACCTCCTTCGCTGGTTTCTTTGTATTTGGTACGCATATCCTTGGCAGTTTCCCACATGGTTGCGATTACCTTATCCAATGGAATCTTGGCATCTCCGGGATCTCTATCCAACGCCATTTCGCAGGCATTGATCGCTTTGATAGCACCCATGGCGTTGCGTTCGATGCATGGGATTTGGACCAGGCCGGCAATAGGGTCGCAAGTAAGTCCGAGGTGATGTTCCATGGCTATCTCTGCCGACATCATCACCTGTTCCGGTGTCCCACCCATCAATTCGGTAAGTGCACCTGCAGCCATGGCCGACGAAACGCCAATCTCTGCCTGGCATCCACCCATCGCAGCCGAAATCGTGGCACCTTTCTTAAATAAACTCCCAATCTCGCCAGCAACGAGCAGAAACTTATAGATATCATCATAGTTTCCATCGTGGTTTTCGATCACGAGGTAATACATCAGTACGGCAGGGATCACACCTGCGCTACCATTGGTAGGTGCAGTAACGACGCGCCCCAATGAGGCATTCACCTCATTCACCGCCAATGCAAAACAGGACACCCATTTTAGGATCTGTCGGAACTTTACTTCTGTATTTCGGATGGCGGTTATCCATTCCACCGGATTGGAATAGGCATCGTTGCCAATCAGTTTTTTGTGCGTTTCGAAAGCCCTGCGTGTCACGTTGAGACCACCTGGTAGTACGCCTTGCGTATGGCAACCGGTGTACATGCTGTCCAGCATGACATTCCAAATGGCCTTTAATTCTTCTTTAATGTTTTCTTCGGAACGCAACGATCGCTCATTTTCAAGGACGATCTCGCTTACCGATTTGCCTTGAGTCTTGCAGTACTCCAGGAGTTCGGTGGCTTTTTCAATTGGATAGGGAAAGGTCGAAAATGTTTTGATCTTCTTTTGCGCCCTTTTTCTTTCTTTCTGAACCACAAAACCGCCTCCTATGGAAAAATAGGCTTCTGTCTTTTCTGTACCGTCGGTTAATCTGGCGGTAAAGGTGATGCCATTGGGATGGAATTTCAAGAACTTCCTGTCGAAAAGGATGTGTTTGGAAGGATCAAAGGCGATCTTTTTTTCAGAATTAAAAAAAAGAATGCCTTCCGAAGCAATTTGATCTATCGACGATTGGATCTGATCAATGGGATAGGTCACCGGGTCGGTCCCCATGAGGCCCATCATCACGGCAATGTCGGAGGCATGTCCCTTGCCTGTGAGCGCCAGGGATCCGTACAAATGTATCGTTACTTCCTGCACCTGATCGAATTTGCCGGTCTTTTTAAGCGTTTCGATCCAGCGCACCGCGGCACGCCATGGGCCCAGGGTATGAGAACTCGATGGTCCCACACCTATTTTTAGCATATCGAAAACGCTGATGCTTTCCATAGTCCGTTTTTAGCGGATCAAATTTAGGGATTTTAGATGTTGAATGATCAATTTTCAATGGGCAATATTCAATTTTCTGACTTCAATTTTCATTGTCTTCGATTGGCCAAAAGGGGAGGAGGTTCACCGTTGAAGGGATTCCACCTGCTGATGCTCTTGGCCCCCATGCCGGCGGCTTTGATCACAGCACGATCTCCATAGCGTTCGCGCATTTTATCCATGGCCTGGTAGAGGTTGATGATCTTTTCGTTGTCGTCGAAGAGGTCGATCTGTTGCCCGCCTTCCACCAAATGGCTAAACCGCACGCCCACCAGGCGTACCAGCAGTCTTCGTTGGTAGAGTTTCTTGTAGATCTCCATCACGACGGGAATGATCTTATGGTCGGCCGAGCTGTAAGGGATTCTTTTTTGCTGGGTGTAGGTTTGAAAATCGGAATAACGGATCTTGAAGGTTACACAGGCAGTAAGCTTGTTACCCCGTCGGAGTTGGTATATCAGGTTTTCACTCATGGCGATAATGATGCTTTCCAGTTTTTTCACATCAGTGGTATCGCGATCAAAGGTACGCTCGGTCGAGATCGACTTGCGTTCGGTATATTGCACGACAGGGCTGTTGTCGATACCATTTGCTTTCTTCCAGATCACTTGCCCGTTCTTGCCAAATACTTTCGACATCATTTCTATGGGCATTTCCTGAATGGTTTTGATGCGTTTGATGCCCAGATCGCATAACTGTCGGTAGGTAACCTTTCCCACCATGGGGATCTTACTTACCGAAAGGGGAGAGAGGAAGGGTTTTTCGGTACCGCTATGGATATAGATCTCGTTATTGGGCTTTGCCTCTCCGGTAGCGATCTTGGAAACGGTCTTGTTGATAGACAACCCAAATGAGATAGGGAGTCCGGTTTCCTTGATGATACGGGCCCGCAATTCGGAAGCCAGTTTATGACAACCGAAGAATTGATCCATGCCCGTAAGGTCTATGTAGAACTCGTCTACCGAGGTTTTTTCGTAAAGCGGCACACTTTCTTTGATCACATCGGTGACCATGTTCGAAAATTTGCTGTAGATCCCGGAGTTGCCTCTCAGGATGATCGCTTCGGGACACAATTGCTTGGCCAGTCGCATGGGCATGGCCGAATGGATCCCGAACGATCGTGCTTCGTAACTGCAGGAAGCAACCACACCACGATCTGAGGTACCTCCAATTAATACCGGTTTTCCTTCCAGTTTGCTGTCGAGCAGGCGCTCGCAGGATACAAAAAAGGTATCCAGGTCCATATGAACGATATGACGGGGAGTGCTCATGATGTAACAAGTATTGAGTGTATCTGCAGGAGGCAGGCGTCCCTTTACAGAGAAACTGTAAATAAATGTATCGGAACCCTATGGGTTGCTGTCCTATTTCCAATACAAACCCGAAGCGCTTACACACTTTCAGGTTCACCTGCCCTTGTTAGCAGATAACTATAAAACTCATATTGTATGGTCGTGCGACCCTATAGTTGGAAAGCCAATTGATTCTTTTTCATTCGCTTTCTTCTTGGGGGTTTGCGCATGGGAAGTTTTGAAATGCTATCCTTCTCTCCGATTAGCGCATCCTTCCTAACCGATGGCCAGCTCTTTATTTCCAATTCGGCACTAATGGCCGTGGATAGGTTGTCGAAGGTTTCGTAGAAGCCCAGCTGGACAGGTCTGCGGTCGCGGGTAAAGATCCGCTTTCCGGACTGATGCTCTTCCAGGCGTTTCGACAAATTACTGGTGATGCTGGTGTAGTGACTATCATCGGCACATTTCAGGATATATACATAGTATGTTTTCATTTTCTTAGATTTTTAGATATTAA
This sequence comes from Bacteroidota bacterium, assembly GCA_039028655.1. Lineage (GTDB taxonomy): Bacteria > Bacteroidota > Bacteroidia > Flavobacteriales > Flavobacteriaceae > Aureisphaera. The sequence continues at coordinate 1,276 of JBCCHR010000108.1, read as the reverse complement.
ACTTCCGACTTCCGACTTCCGACTTCCGACTTCCGACTTCTCGCTTCGAGCTTGGCACTTCATTCTTGTACCGCTTCCCGTGCATTCTGGTTTGGACGGCTCCTTCGGCATAGCGGGGATCTTCGATAATGCCAAGGCGTTCCATCTGTACAACTTCAATAGAAATACAATCAAATTCCTCCATTACCTTCCCGGTAATGCGGTAGACACCCCTTCCACGAAAGCGATATTTGGCAGCCACCGGAGGGAAATGTACCGTATCGATAAAATCGCCATCCTGGTCGAGAAAGTTTCCAAAGTACATTCGCTTGCCATTGGAAGTGGCTGTGTTCTTTGTGGTCACCAGGTAGCCATCGATGGTAACCTGCCTCCCCACAAAATGTGGCAGGTGTCTGGCGCGCAAAGAGCCTTCAGAAACAGTGCTCAACAATTGGAACGGATTGCAGAGCGGATATCCCAGGAGCTCCATCTCATCAAAGGCATCTTCCAGTTGGGTATTGGGCAGGTCGGGGGTTTTGTAATTCACTTTTTCTGTTTTGAAAAGGATGGGTTTTCGCTCTTCAAAAGTGATCTTGTTCACCTTCATATGGGCCTCCCAAAGCAGTTCCCGCTTGTTCCTCCCGGTAAACCGAAACGCATTGATCTTTATCAGGATCGACAACTGTTCCATCGAAATAGGTACCCGGTCGATGAAATCGTCCAAACTACCAAAAGGACCATTTTCATCCCGTTCGTCCAAAAAACATCGAATGGTCTTGGATTCGAGCGAATGCAGGAAACCAAGTCCCAGGTAGATGTCTTTTCCGCGAATCACCACCTCGGCATTGCTGCGATTGATACAGGGAGGCAGGATGGTAGCTCCATGCATACGCGCTTCGTGTACGTAGAACTCGGGTCGGTAAAAACCACCTCCGTTGTTGAGGGTAGCCACCATGTATTCCAGTGGATAATACGCTTTGAGATACAGGCTTTGGTAGCTTTCTACTGCGTAGGAAGCCGAATGTCCCTTGGCAAAGGCGTAACCGGCAAAACTTTCGGTCTGTCGCCACACCTCCCGGGTGAGGTCGTCTGGCTTTCCGGCTTTTTTGCAGTTCTCAAAAAAGCGATCCTTTACTTTCAGGAACTCTTCCCGGGATCGGAATTTGCCCGACATCCCCCGCCGTAGCATATCGGCTTCTCCCAGGGTGAGCCCCCCTAAATAGTCGGCCCCCTTGATCACATCATCCTGGGACACCATCACCCCATAAGGGTCCGCCATGAGGTAGAGCGTCAGCGG
>JBCCHR010000107.1:0-8968 GCA_039028655.1 Bacteroidota bacterium | reverse complement strand
GTATTCGAAAGCTCTTCCCAACTCACGCTTGCTACGCGTGGCACCAGCCAAATACCCCAGTGCCTTCGCCTGCACCAGATGATCGTTGGCCTCCAGGGCGTCGTTGTATACCAACAGGTACTTTACAATGGCACTATCGCTGGGAATTTTCGAATAGCGCAGCAAATATCGGGCTTCATCGAGTCGGAAATCTAAGTACTCATGGTCGTCGCTTGCAATGTTCTGTTGTTTGGCCCAGAACAAACCCTGTTCAAAAGTTTGGGTAACCCCGGTTGTATCTCTGATACCTACCAGACTATCGATTCTTGCGTTCAATGATTCGAACGAGGTCCCGTCCTGTCCGAAAAGCCCGGTACATGTTAAGAGCAGTACTACTTGAAAGTAACGACCAATGTATTCAGCAAAAAGAAAACGATAGGGAGTCATCTGTCGGTTAAAAGAGATGTCAATTCTTTGACTACCCTTAAAGGTACTAAAATTAGGTGGTATTGTAATTGGAAGAGCCACTGTTACAGATAGATTTGGATTACGTATAAACCCGTATTGAACTTTTAATGACTTTGTCTCAAATTTATATACAAGCCATCGCATTGCTATTACACAGCGCAAATCGTTGGTTGGGTAAGGCACCGGTAGAAAGTCGATCATAGGTGCAAAAAGTGCTGAAAGCACTAATAATGTACGGTTTTACCCTCATTGATTTGAATTGAAACACCTTATCTTTCAGCATATTAGAGCATAAAATGAATGACGAACTGTGATCAAATTAACCATATAACTAACCAAAACTCAACAACATGAAAAAACAAACACAATTTCTCACACTCTGTTCCATCTTCGTTTTTGGAGCGTTCCTGGTATTTTCCAGTTGCGATTCGAAGGAGCCCAAGGAAGTAGCAGCTGTCTACGTTCCTATTTTGGATCCTGAGCTCCCTGCGGTCGATACGCTGCTCAAGCAAGTCCAGGCCGACATATATTCCTGGCAATCGTTTATTGCCCTGAATTGGCCTGCCAATATGGCCAACTGTACGGCCGATACCACCGACGGAACCAGTATTCTCTCCGGCAAGGGCCCTGTGGTTTGGGAGACCTACCTTACCAGCGACCAGGTATTCGTACCGGAAGGATCAACGCCGGACGCCTGGTGTACCAGCGACTTGAGTCGTCATCCTGAAAAGGTTCAGGCGTTGGCCCTTAAAACCGGGGTCAAGCGTATTTTGCACACTACCGCCAAGTCGCCTCACAGTCTCGATCAGGCTTCGGGAGGTCCGCTGGTAGATCAAAACGGCAGGTTTGTTCGCTACGAGGTACGCATGAACCAGGACGAATACAACTACATTATGAGAGATACACTTTGGAGCAAGAAAGGCCAGCAATCGTTTATCGGACAGGGTAAGACCGTCGATTTTCCTTCCGGTAATAACAGCGGGGTTGAAGGTGCCATCGAGATCAAGGCAGCCTGGAAGGTCATTGGTGAAGGCGACGACCCTTCCCGCTTTTATACCATCCAGGCCATCGTATACAATGACAATGAGCTGGATCCCAGCCCCGGTCCAAATCCAGTGACCCTGGGACTGGTAGGGCTGCACATTGCCCATAAGATCAACGACCAGAAAAATTGGGTATGGTCTACCTTCGAACAGATCGACAACCTAACCAAGTCCTTTAACAATCCGGCTTGCGACACTTGTGCCGTCAACCAACCGTTACCCGGTCAAAATCAAAAGGAGTTGGATTCCCTTGGTAATCCTAATTATAATCCAACCCAGGTAACCAGAGTAAACGCCATTAACGACAAAGCAGTGGACAGCTTGAATACTGTTTATCAGAAAAAACTGGAAGGATCGCTTTGGGCCAATTACAAGCTCATTAGCACGCAGTGGTTATTGTTTGAGGACATTACCCCCTTGTTTTTGGCCAATTCGGTACAGGAGACCTATTTGCAGGGACCTCACCCACCGTCCTACGGGAATTTTACACCCATTATCGATGAGCAATACTACGAAGACCCGAAATACAAGCCGTTTAGTCCGAACACCAGCGCAAGTTGCATGGGGTGTCATTATGTAGCGACCCTACCTGGCAGTGAGGTGAAGGCCGATTTCAGCTTCTTGCTTGGCGACGCCCAGTAAATAGTTGATTCAAGAATTTCTGATGAAGCTGGAAACGGATTCCGAAGAAATTCACTATATTTAAACCATAAGATCCTCCCCATCGTATACTTTTTCTTAATAAAAAGGATAGGATGGGGATTTTTATTTCTGAAATATTCGGTTCGAAAAGACCGATTCATTGTGGAAGGAGATTGAGATTTACCAAAAAAAGCTGATCTTTAAGTTTTTTGAACGTATGTAAATCGTCTTGAACTAGCCTATGAGCGGTAAAATCAAAATGAAAGACCAAGATTGGAATATCTTGATCGACAATATTCAAAAAGGCAAATGCATCCTGGTATTAGGTCCCGAAATGGCTTCTATGAGCAACGGCGAAGAGACCAAATCCATACTGGAACATTTTTCCAACCATTTGATCCAGCAGATCGACGACGACCCGGAATCGGTCAATTCTGAAGACCTTGAGGAGGTGGTCGAACATTACCTGAAAGAAAAGACCGAGGACGAGTTGGATTTTGTGGCCAAGAATTTCTTCGACAAAAATTTTGACGAAAAAGAACTTTATGACGATCTGGTCGACATCCCTTTTAAGTTGATCATCAACGCCTCACCCGATAAGTCCCTCATCAAGACCTTCGAAAAGAAAGAACTGGTAAAGGGAACCGATTACTTCGTGGACTATTACAACCACAAGGGAACCAAACAAGAGCACGCCCAGTGGGACGACGAATCCAAGACCATGATCTTTTACCTTTATGGGTCTCCTGAAAACTGGGATTCGGTGGTGTATTCGGAAATGCATTTGTTGGATTTTCTGCTGTCGATTATTTCCCAAACACCAGCCTTACAGAGCAATATCAGCAGTATGTTCTGTGATGATAAAACCTCCTTCGTTTTTCTCGGATTTGGATTTCAGAATTGGTACTTGCGGATCCTGTTATATACGCTGCTCGGAGGTAAAGAAGTACAAAAGGGACCTTCTCGACGCTTGGTAGCATTGGAAAAAATGATGAAGAGCGAACCTTTGGAAACCGATCAGATTACGGTATTGTTCAAAAACAAGATCAAGATCCGGTATCCGGATCTCAATATGGGAGATTTTGTTACGGAGCTTAAAAATCGGTGCGAAGCGGTTATAGGCAAACGTAAAAAAAGTGACGATTTGGGTATAGAAGCACCTAAGAGTATAGAAATTGCGGGTGCTCCCAGTGTTTTTATCTGTCATGCTTCCGAAGACAAAGAAAAAGCCCGTGAGATCTATAATCGCCTGAAGATTGGAAAATTGAATCCAGTGCTCGACAAAGAACTTATTGGTGCAGGAGATAATTGGAATCACGAATTGGAGACAGCCATCAAAGAGGTTGATTATTTTATTGTCGTTCAAAGCAGAGCTATGGCTTCCAAGACGAGAGGGTATGTAAATAAGGAGATCAGCCTGGCGTTAGAATTGTCGACTCGGGTACGAACAGGGTTTAGCTATCTCTTTCCGGTCGAGATTGAAACCGGGCATCGTTTAAAAGAATTAGAGAAATTCCAGTCCATCGATCTCACCGATATGAACAAGATCGGCGACTTGATTCGAGCAATCCGAAGGGATTGGGAACGACTTAAAAAATAGGCATCGATTATGGCAGATATGGCGAACAAAAGATATCCTGGTGCGCGACCTTTTAAAGATACGCTGTTGGATCGCATGCTTTTCTTTGGCCGAACCGAAGAGAAGAAAAAGTTGCTTCACCTTATTCTCTCCCATAATATGGTGGTGCTCTTTGCCAAATCGGGTGTGGGTAAATCTTCTTTGCTGAATGCCGGTGTGTTCGATCAACTGGCACAGCGGGAGTACTTTCCGGTATCGGTACGCGTGAATGATCCCGACGCCGACTTGTTGGAGACCATCGATCTGCAGATCGCCGAAATGGCAGCCGAACGGAACGTTGATTACCTGCCGGGGAGTCGGGATTCGCTCTGGGATTTTCTAAAAACGTTGGAATTATGGAACGAGGAAGACAAGCTGCTTACCCCGGTACTCGTATTCGACCAATTCGAGGAGCTATTTACGCTTGGTCATACAGAAAAACAACGTAAGAAATTCTTTAGACAGCTTGCCGAGCTAAGCGAGGCCAAGCGAAAACTGGATGACGATTCGACTGAGGACGAGAAACGCTACCATAAGGAAAATCCTCCCAAAGTAAAGATCGTGATGAGTTTGCGCGAGGAATTCCTGGCGCAGTTGGAAGAGATCTCCATTGATATTCCGTCGGTACTTCGCAACCGTTTTCGCCTCACGGCCATGTCGAAAGAACAGGCCATAGAAGCCATCGAACGTCCTGCGGAGATAAACGATCAACAATTTCAGTCTAAAAAATTCAGCTACTCAAAGAACGCCATTGAAGCGGTGACTAATTTCCTGATGAAAAAGGACGCCAAGGAACGACTTAAAATGGCGTCCAGCGATTCGAAATTACCATGGAAAACAATGATATTATTTGCCATCGGCATCACATTTTTTCCATTACTCACCAACTTCCTATACACCGAATTAGAAGGTTCTAGCTTCGGTGAATTAATCTTTTTTGCTGTTTTTCTGTTGATCATACCCGTGTTTCTGTATACGCTTGTAATTCGTAGATCGGTTGCGAGCAGGCATACGGTGATCCCGGTAACGCTCTTGTACGCCTGGAATTGCCTTTGCTGGTTCTTTCTGAGCAAGCATACCGAGAACTATTTGGTCGCCAAAGAACTATTGATCCCATTTTCGATTGTGATCACCGTTTTAGTGCTTCTGGTACTATGGTTCTTACGAGCGGTATATCGCATAGGCCGACAACGACTCATTAGTACCATGGGAACTCCGTATAGCAAGAATGTGAGTACTATGGAACAAGGATGGTCCTTTAAAACACTGCGATACCTATATGGGACATTATTGCTGTCATTACTATTGGTTTTAATGATCGATTATCTTGCCATTTTCTTCATAAGTCTACTCTTCACCTTTGTTTATTTGGCTATTTTGGCCATTGTACGGCCCGTAGCACCAAAACATATTATCCTACCTATCATTATCTCCAGCGTGCTTATGTGCTTTGGCTTTATTATTGGCGATTCAATCGACGACTACCCGGTGGATGACCTTTCGGTATTGTTCTTTTTCTATTTGTTTTATTCCTTTTTCATCTTTTTGATCATTTCAATTCCCTTGATGAGTTATGCCAGGGGTCTGAAGAGTATCGATCCAAAATTGCTCGAAAGACTGGACAAATCCAAGGGAAAGATCGAACCCTTCCAACTTCAGTTGCTTTGCCAGAATGTAGAAAGCAAAGTGGTGCTCAAACAAGGTAGAGCCTCCAATGAAAAGGAGATCGTGATCACGGAAAACGATTTTGGAGGTGACCGAGGGATGCAACGAATCCTGTCACAGTTCTACGATGATCAATTGAAACGAGTGGGATGGAAAAATCGAAGTAGGGTACGACGTCTTTGCGAGCGTGGACTGATCAGCAGCTCGGGCAGACGTCTCAGCCTGGATGAGGACGATATCAGGGACCGATTTAAGATCAGTCGTGAAACCCTGTCCGATTTGATCGATTTCCGTTTACTTCGAGCCGAACCGCGTTTAGGCAATAAGTATTATGAGATAAGCCATGATACGTTGTTACAGCCCATACTTACTTCAGCAAAAAAACACATCACCCGTGGCTTATTTATGAAATGGCTCGTCGCCGGGATAATCGTCGTCGTATTCTTTTGGCTATATAGTTCTTACATTTCACTTGTCGAACCAGCCAGTTATGAGCTCTGCGATGAAATGAACCAGACGCTGGCGGAGCCGATTCCTGTGGATGAAAAACTAGTGAAGTTGGAGGAGAATCTGGCCAGATTAGAGCGGAGGGAGCAATACAAATGGCTAATCGTTGCAGACGATTCGGGATTTAACGATACAGGATATGACCCTCGTTTTTCGGATACAGAAGAATACAGTCTCCAAGGCTGTCTCAAACGTTACAAAAGAAGTTTGGAACAACTTGACAGCCTTAATAGGTCCTTGATTAAAATAGACACCATCCAATTGGTAGATGACAGAGGCAAGGATGTGCTTAACTATGACGAGGTACCGCCAGGATCCATCTCCTTGCGCTTTGTTTTGGATGATACGCATAAGGCGAAATTGCATCGCGGTCATCTCCTGCAGGTGGAATGGCTCAAGAGCTCTTATAATTATAGCAACGAGTTTGATAAATTGGTGGTGAAACCCCTTCGTCTTTCATTGGAAAAAGATACCCTGTTAGAGTCAATAACCTTGCCCTATAACAATCCAAAAAGTTATCAGGTGAGAATTTACGAATTAGACAGCAACGACCTAACAAAGAAGTATTTGGTGGACAAGATTGATCTGCGAGTTGTATTAAACGAACGTGATGAATACCGCAAACTATTAGAAAAGAAGCCAAATGATTCTCGATTAAACGCCTATGCCGGGTTCACACATTTTTTGAATCATTCTTTCAATGAACCCAACGAGAATCAGGTAGCAATCGATCAATTAAATAAGGCTATTGAGCTGGACTCTACCTTTGCGCTCGCCTACGTTTGGAGGGCAATCGCACGCCGTAGTTCGATGGACTACAGTGTACCACTTTCCGACTTACTTACGGCAAGTCGATTGGATCCTGACTTGAATGAATATATTACCACGCACATGGAAGATGTAAAGGGTAACCTTATAGAGAATGGAAGTTTTGAAAATCCGGTCTTGGCCTTTGAATCTCAGATGATTTATAGTGAACTAGCAGATAATTCACAATGGGGAACGTGGACTTCTGATAACCAATCATTCATGTTATTATCGGGGCCAATAGATTTGAGAAATACATTCACCGGAAACCGATTCTCGCAAATGGCTTTCAACGGAAATCAATACATTCAACTATCTGGATTCCAAAGCTCTAATATTGAGCAGCAAATTGATACGAATCCCGGCAATGAATATCTGATTTCCTTTTCCTACGCCCCTTCTACCAGTAAAAATCCGGTCTTTGAAGATTTTAACGTTCGTTGGAACGGAGAGATCGTATACAGTGTCAAGGACCAAGAATCTCCAGGTGGTGACTGGATCACAAGATTTGTTCGAGTGACGGCCAATTCGAAGCAATCCTCCTTGCAATTTGATTGTCAAGGATTGGATATAAATGGCGCCTTCTTTTCCGGACCTTTTCTGGATCAGGTGATGGTAATTCCCACCCAGGTGGAATGGATCAATCACGAATAAATTGACACACCTACTCAGTTAATACGGCTGTACTAAATACGTATACCCCAATTGTATTTGGAATGAAAAGAACCCAATGTAGAAGCGTAAGCCGATACCTGGTATGAAATGGTTTGATTCCTTGTTCGAACTTAGCATAGCAAACGGCCTCTTCCCTCACCCAAATTGCCTGTTCACTCAATTTAGGTGGTAAATCAGTAGATGGATCAATAGGTTTATGCTTTCTAATCCAAAAACCACATATCCATGAAGACAATCCTGATAGCCATCGCCTTCTTAATCACCGTTCCATCGCAAGTTTTTGCCACCAACTGTCCACCACCTCCTACTCCCCTTCGCCAATTGATCGAACAGGCCGAATTCATTGTAACGGGTACCGTCAATTCCATTGAAGATGTTGAATTGAGCTATTATGTCGGCAAGAAAGTGGATTTACAAATTTCCCAGGTCTTGCAGGGCCAGGTGGTCGAAACTTCAATTTCCTTTTTTCTGGAAGCTTATTTGCCATTCGATTCACACGAAGATATTACCGTGGGAGCAGCGTTGATGGCTTTTATGGTTTATTCTGAAGAAGATAATATCTATACTCCAGCAGGCTACCACACCAGTTTTAAACTCCTTGACAATGAGGGAATGACCGTACACAAAGAGCGAATAAAAGAACTCCAGGTCATCAATATGTTCAAGGATGAAAAGCGACGTGAGGTACTTACCACCAATTGGTTGATCGACTGTGCAGAGAACCCTCACACCCGATTTGATGGAGTAAGTGAGCTATATCCCTACAGCAATTACATGCGTTACTACGATGCCGAATTGGAAGAATATGTCCAGCGAATTACGTTTACTGACATTCAAAAAAACAGGATTCGGAACATCATTTTGGCGACCGAAGAGTATCAGTTCTTCGATCTTATGCTCGTGGATACGATCGGCGCCTGGAATGATAAAGAAGTGTATGACCAAGTAGTTGCTTTCATTCGAACTTTGGATAGCGACCATCTCTGGAGCTATAGCTCTTTTTTCTATCGCATTGCCTATGGTACACAACGTGAAGAGCTCACCGAACTATTGGAAAAAATCCAAAACCTCGATTATGACGATACCTTTGAAGATCGTGCGAATGAGATCGCCGCGGAGTTTGTTAAGATGTTGTAACCACAACTCGTTTATACCTTCGCATACCTTCATCCGGCCAACAAGATATTGGTCGGTGAATTTTGAGGTTCCAGCTTCCAGTATTTAATACGGTACGCAGAAGTCGCTCAGAGTAGTGGGAAAGAAAAATAGGCTTATCTTTATTTCGTCATAAAAACAGCCATTGCAATGAAAAAATTCTTCTTCCCTTACGTATTGATCGTTTCATTCTTGTCCATTTCATTCTCCGCTTATGGGCAACCCTCGGAAAAGGCCGTTCCCGTATTTAAAGACGGAGAGGCACAAATAGTGCCTGCCTTTGAAGATTCAGAGAAGTGGATAAGACACGACCTGTGGGTGGAAACTACCTTCGACACAGACGGGGACGGTAAACCGGACCGAATGCATGTTGGGGTTACTCGACCCTATCAAACAGACACCGAAGGCC
>JBCCHR010000106.1:0-9058 GCA_039028655.1 Bacteroidota bacterium | reverse complement strand
CGGGTTGGTTCATGTGACTCGCTATGCGAGTTCGAGCGACTTTGGCACCGTGGTCAATCCGATGATGGTCGAAGATAAAATGAGATACACAAAAATATTTGCTTTTGTTTTTTTGCTGAATAGCTTCGGCTGTACATCGCAAACGCAGGAGTCCCGAATTGAGATAATCCAACCCTCTGTCCAGCAGGAGGCCACCTCCATTTGGAGAACGATCAATGATATTGCCTTTTTTGAAGGACAAGGATACACCATCCATCTGCCGAAAGATCCGGTCATCGACTCGCTGATCACGAAATCTAAAAGTGGGACGTTTGGAAACAACGACTTCCCCACCATCTACACCCTCCTCGAATCTAAAGTTTACGACCCAAAAAGCTATGAAATAGCGACGCAAAAGGTAGAAGAGCAATTGGATCTTTTGAACGACCTAATCGGGGACATAGACAACGGCAAAAGCAAATGGGATTGGAAATTCAATATGTTCCTCAAATACCGGGTAGTTTTTACCCTGTACGGAACTGGGGGCAGTTACGATCCGGATGAAGGGATCATCACCCTGCTCACCACGGAACAGGGCGGTTTTATGAACTATACCAATCCTGCCAATACCATCATTCACGAAATCACTCATATGGGAATGGAGTATTCCATTGTTCGGCCATACCAGCTCACTCATGGCTCAAAGGAGAGATTTGTAGACACCTTTGTGTTTCTCATGTTCCACGAGCAGTTGCCAGAGTACCGAATCCAGAATATGGGCGACAAGGCAATTGATGACTATTTGAAAAAGAAAGAAGATATTGGATCCATCAACGCCATTGCGTCCAAGTTTGCTAATAAATAATGAACCAAATCCCAGACACCGATCTGAAATGAACTTTCAATCAACTTTTGTATTACTTTTCTCAGTATTGCTTTGCAACCTTGCGTCTGCGCAAAAATTTGAACCTGAGAACGGAAAATGTTTGGTCTTTATCGGACAAGATCTTGGGGCCGTTGGTGGCCTGGATGCCTATAACGCTGGCTATTCGGATCACTTCGAAATACCGGCAGGTGTTACTGTTTATTCCAATGTATCACCGGGGACCGAATCGTTTGGCTACTTCAATAAAGGCCTGGATGGTTTGAAGAAAAAAGCGAATTGGGGTGCCGGCGATTGCTGGGCCCAACTTTATACCGAAGATAGTACGTATCAAAACAGTGCGATCGCCATCGGACTCTCCCTCGTCGACCATGAAAAAAAGGTGGCCAAGGGAACTCATGACCGTATGATCGAAGCATTGGCCCAATGGATCAAAGCCGCCGATCGTCCCGTCTTTTTAAGAATTGGATACGAATTCGATGGCCACGAATGGAATCACTACAGCAAAAGGCACTTTTTGAAGGCATGGCAAAGAATTCATTCCATTTTCGCAGATCGTAAAGTGGATAATGTGGCCTTTGTATGGCAATCTAAGGGTACCGGATCCAATCAGGAGGTGCTTGAAGCCTGGTATCCCGGAGACGATCTCGTGGATTGGGTGGGTTACTCGTATTTTGGAAATCCGGATCAGGAAATGCTCACCTTTGCAAGAAATCATGATAAGCCTGTGTTTATTGCGGAAGCAACACCCGTTCGTGAGACAGATGGATTATTTTTCGACACCGATCTGAAAAAGGAAGGCCTGGACAAAATGATCTGGGAGCAGTGGTTTGTGGGTTTCTTCCAAACGATCGAAAACAACGCCGACGTGATCAAAGCTTTTAGCTATATCAATGCAGATTGGTCGTCTCAACCCATGTGGATCGACAATCCAGTGTTTCAAAAGGTAGATTCCAGACTTCAGGTGAGCGATTATGTCTCTCAAAAATGGAAGGAAGAACTGAAGAAAGACAGGTATTTGAACGCAGCCGATGCGCCCTGGCATTCAGCAATAAAAAATAAACCGTAGTAACTATCCTGTACCATGAATAGATCGCGATCCTTGCCGGAACAACTCGTGTTGGATTTTTTTGAACGCGTATGGCATCCTCCTCACCAACTGGAGGCCATAGATGAGTTCATGACCGAAGATTATATCATTACAACCGCCGGAAAAACGGTGAAAGGAAGGGAAGAATTTAAAAACTGGATACGGGAATTTCAGAAGCAACTATTGGAAGCAACTACCACAAGTGTTGCTATGTTCTCCAATGAAGAAAAAGATATGGTGGTCTCGCGATGGATCTGTTCGGGCAGAAACAATGGCCTTTTCGGACTAAAGCCAGACAATCGATTGATCTCGTTTTCAGGTATCGCCATTTGGACGGTGCGTGACCATCGGCTTTCTGAATGTTGGGTAGAAAGAAGTGCTTATGAATTATACCAAGACTTGATCTCAGGAAATAAAGAAAACGATTTTGTGTAACCATTCCGAAGAAAAAATGAAACCCAGACACCTTCAACTACTAGTTTTACTTTTGATTTTTTCTTGCAACACCCCTAAGAAGGAACAGAAGACAATGGTGCCCAACACCTCGAACGACTCCCTGGCGTATACTGCTGAAGAGATAAAAGCCCAAATGCTTCGTTCCTGGAAGGCCTATAAAACCTATGCCTGGGGCAAAGATGTATTGTTGCCTTTGTCTAAAGCCGGTTACAACTGGTACGATGAATCCCTGGGCATTTCGCCCATTGACGCGTATAGCACCCTATCGGTCATGGGGTTGGAAGAAGAGGCCCGGGATGTAGAAAATTATGCACTTGCGATGAATTGGGACAAAGATGTGTACGTTCAGGTCTTTGAGGTGAACATCAGGATTTTAGGTGGCTTATTGGCCATTTATGACCGTACAAAAAACCCGGAGGTGCTTCAAAAGGCCATAGACTTTGGAGATCGACTGTTACCTGCCTTCGATTCTCCAACGGGTATTCCATATCATTCGGTCAACTTAAAAACGGGGGCTACGAGCGGTAATCATGGCAAAGATGAAGGCAAGGTGGTAAATACGGCTCAGGCTGCGACCTACTTGGTAGAATTTGGAATCCTCAGCTATTATGCACAGGACCCCAAATACTATCAAGCTGCAAAAAAAGCCAGCCTGGCCATATTCCAAAGGAAATCGGAAATTGGATTGCCCGGCGACTATATAGACGTTGAAACAGGCCAATGGACCAACAACTGGTCCTACCTTCAGGCTGGCATGGATTCCTATTTCGAATATCTGTTTAAAAGCAATCTGCTGTTCCCTGATCCCGAGATCGAGGAAGCCTGGGAATTCAGCCTGCAAAAGATTGATCAATACTACTCCGAGACGTATAACGGCAAGCAATTCTACGCCTGTGTGGATATGCACACCGGAGAGATCGTGAAGCGGTCCATGTCGCTGTACGACGCTTTTTTCCCAGCGGTACAGGCACTGCATGGGGATCTGGAAAACGCAGAAAAAAATATGGAGACCTGGGACTGGCTTTGGGACAAATACGGCTTGCTCCCTACCCGATATCTGTACGAAGACGACAAAGTAGAATACGCAAACTCCGAACTAAATCCGGAGATCATCGAGTCGGCATACTATTTGCATCAAATTACAGGGAAGGAAATCTATGTAGAAATGATTCAAAAATATTGGTCGGACATCAAAAATTGTTGCATGAATGAAACGGCCTTTCACGCAGTGTCCGATGTGCGAACCATGGAAGCAAAGGACTATCTGGCGACGTATTTCTATGCCGAAACGCTCAAGTATTTTTACCTGGCAGCTGTGGACAAAGGCACCTTCGATTTTGACGACCATATATTCAACACCGAAGCCCATCCGTTTAAAAGAAGTCACTTTGATAAGGAAAAGTATGGCGACTACCTTGGAATTGAGAATTGATCATTGAATATTGAGTATTGATCATTGAATATTGAGTATTGATCATTGAATATTGAGTATTGAATATTGACCCCTCGTTCTTTATCGCGCCACGGCACTATTCAACTTTATCAACGAATTCAAACTGTAGAGCAGTACCAAAAGAACAGCCACAAAAACAGGTGTTCGCTGAGCACCTGCCCAATCGCTGAATACACCCAGGTCCGGCCCCAATGATTTCAGCAATAAAAAAGATAACCCCGCCACCAGGACCATACAACTTACAAGGACGGGTTTAAAATAGCGCCGCACCGATGCATGCCGCACTTCGCTGGTACTCTCGATCGCCGTCATCAAATCCTCTACGAAATGATCGGAGGTTTCGATGGTACTTTTCTTGATGATCTTTTTGATATGTTCTTCTTTCATAATAAGTGCTTTATATCTTCGCCTAACAATTGTCTGAGCTGAAAGTTGAGATTTTCTCTTCCTCTGTGCAGATCCACCTTGATCTTTGGAGGTTTGAATTTTGTGATCTCTGCTATTTCTTTGATACTTAATTCGCATAAATAGAACAGTCGAAGCACCAGGGCTTCATCGGCTCTCAATCGCAATAACGCCAGGTTGATAAAGTGCTTCTGATCTTTCTCCTTCAAAAGATCCCTTTCTTCCACGATGGGCGAAAGAGATTCGGTGGCATATTCATGCATGGAAGTCGTTCCTCTGTGACGTTTGAGTTCATTATAGGAGGTATTGACCACAATTCGATACAACCAAGTGGAAAAGGCCGATTTGAACCGGAAGGTCTCCAATTTGTGGAAGACCTTAATAAACACCTCCTGAAGTACATCCTGGGCGACGGACCGGTCCTTCAAAATAGAAAACGCCAAAGAAAGTGATACGTCCTTATGCCTTTGAACCAATAGTTTAAAAGCATGCGTATCACCTTCAATGACCTTGCGAATGAGATCGTTATCTGTTATTTGCGCGCTATTGGTCAAGCTTCTTTCTGATGAAATGAGCGGCCACCAGACCAGCTGCGCCAAAGATCAAAATGGTCCCCCAAACTAAGAGGTCGGTGGTGTCCTCGGTCAGATTCATGGAGGTGAATATGGAGGACACCAGGAGTCCTATCCCTAATCCGAACACAATACAGCCCAGATCCAGGTATTTGTACTTCACCGATTTGTTCTCGAGATAGATCCCCTGTTTGATCATTTCCTTTTTTACCAGGTAAGTATATCTGGCGATGATGAATACCACAGTAATGAATCCCACCACCAGTGCGGCCATTCCAATGGCCTCGTGCATATCTTTCATAATTGTCGATTTAAAAATGTGATCCTATAAGTTGTTCCAGTTGCTCTAAGAATGGAAATAAGTTATCTGAATTCGTAAACATAACAAAACCATAGTTTTGTGCGGGAATAAACATGGTGTACGCCTGAAAGTCACGATTATTGCCCGTGTGTAAGTGCATGCGCCCATGAGGTGTCGGTTTTTGGGCAAACCCAAGGCCCCAGCCGGTCTGTCCGGTCTCTTCCAAGAGTTCATTCCCTTCTTTGAAATGGTTATGCTCCTTCAGCATTTCATCCCGTGTCGCCAGAGTAATATTCTTGGGGTGCATCATTTCGATCAAAAACAGGGCATAATCTTCCGCATCGGTGTGCAAACTAAAGCCCGGACCCACTTTTTTATACCGATTGATCTCCGGGGTCGCTTTCCCCTCGCTGTGCCCGTTGGCCACCGTGTTGTCGTATTTGGAATCCCAGGTATATAGGGTTCTGTCCATTCCCAGAGGAAGCGCCGCCTTCGCAATAAAAAGCGAATCCAATTCCGAACCCCATCCTATCCCAAGTTTAAGTCCAAATGCCGCACCCAGATGCTGGTATGCCTCTCCCGAATAGGAGAAATCGGATCCCGGTTCAAAGGCGAGCTTTATAGGTTTGCCCTGAGCCCAGTTGGGCATACCCGAACCATGGGAAAGAATGATTCGCGGTGTTAAAGTCTTGT
This sequence comes from Bacteroidota bacterium, assembly GCA_039028655.1. Taxonomy (GTDB): domain Bacteria; phylum Bacteroidota; class Bacteroidia; order Flavobacteriales; family Flavobacteriaceae; genus Aureisphaera. The sequence goes on along the minus strand of JBCCHR010000106.1, from coordinate 3,226 downwards.
AGGCCACCAGAGACGTCTCCTCGATGACGCCTTTCGGGAAAACGGATTCCAGGTAGGGAAATATGGGCTGGTCCAGATCCAGTTGACCCTCTTCGACCATTTTCATCAGGAAGTAGGCGAATAAGGGTTTTGACAGGGATGCTCCTTCAAATAGAGTCTGATGGGTGACAGGGGCCTTGGTTGTGCGATTCTTTACTCCGAACACATTGTGATATACGATCTGTTGATCATTGACGATCGCAATAGATAGCCCGGGCAACTCTAACGAATCCATGGCCTTTTCAATGTAGTTGTTCAGTGTTTTTGCTGAAAGGGTCCTCCCATCAGGAACTCTGACGGAACCATCACCGGTTTGTCCAAACAGCACACTCGATAGTGCGACGAACACAATAGCGAGATAGGATTTTAGATTGTTCATTTTTTGATATTTTTAAAGTGAATATTGCTTTTCTGTGAATTCACAACTTTTGGACAAGACCGCTGAAAAAAAGGTTACAAAAAACTTGTTCAAAACCCTTTACGAACAGCAAAAGAACATCACAAGCTATGATCGCACGAGTCTGGAAAGGAAAAACGAACATCGAACATTTGGAGGCATACACAGCGTTTATGAAAGAGCGAGCGATTCCCGACTATTCGGGCGTTGAAGGTTTTGTGAAATTGGTTTTTCTGAAACGAACCGACGCCAAATACGCCTATTTCGATCTGATCACCTTTTGGGAAAACATGGAGGTGATCAAAGGCTTCGCCGGTAGTGACTACGATAAGGCAAAATACTACCCGGAAGATCAGCACTATTTGATCGAATTTCCCGAAAAAGTCCTGCATTACGAAGTATTTGCCGACTGAGCGGCGGTTGCTCACTTCTCAGCACGATTAAAATAATGCCATCCCGAATTAAACCTTCAGTAAAAAAAACGAGTCAATAGAGTAACTAAAATCTCTGACTATGTATTTTTTTAAGATCACACTGCTGTTTTTGATGAGCCTGTCTGTTTCGGGTTGTTCACAAGAAGACGATTCGACAACCACTTCGGATCCAGATGTTTCTGTGGAAACCTGTTCAACGAACAGAGTACTGGACAGCAGCAGAGGCGCATGCAATGAAACGCTTCCCTATGGCTCTGAATACGACGAAACCACTTCAGCAACCACAAGAATAATCACTTCCAATAATATCCCAGACCACAGAGTAGGCCTGTTTGGTCAGGTGCAGGGCGCATTGAACCCTAATGAGATCTCTGAGCAGAACGCGAGCTACGAAATACCGTTGAATCCGGTTGTGGCCAATCAACTAACGCCCTTGCTTTCGACCAGCGGGAATGCAGGTCCGCAATACTCATTTGGGGTATTGCTTAACGGAGTAGAATTGGATCCGGTCGCCGCCGAACCATTCCCCCACGAGGGCTTCATGAGTCCGAATGCAAACTGGGAATGGAACCTTGAGGCCTTGAATGTGAACCTGGGATTAGATTGCAACAACGCTCACGTACAACCCAACGGAAAATACCACTACCACAGTTCGCCTGTGCTTTTCCTGGAGGATCTGAACATCCCTAACAACGAAATGACCTTGATAGGATATGCGGCGGATGGTTTCCCAATATATTACAAGTATGCCTATGCAACGGCCAACGACGGTACTTCCCAAGTGGTGACAATGACGTCGAGTTATCAGTTAAAAACGGGAGACAGGCCCGGTGACGGAGTATCGGCACCCTGCGATGTGTACAACGGTATTTACACGAATGACTACGAGTACTTAGACGGCCTGGGCACCTTGGATGAGGCCAATGGAAGAACCGGAGTAACTCCGGAATATCCATCCGGCACCTACTACTACGTGGTAACCGAGGAATTTCCAAGTGTTCCCAGATATTTTAGCGGGACTCCTTCTAACGACTTCAGAATTGGCGCTTAGCATGAAATATGTAGTTTTTCTTTGTTCATTCCTCTTAGGCAATCATTTGCTGCATGCGCATGAAGTGAACGAGGCATTTTTCACAATAAAAAAGCAAGGGGACCAGATCGTTGTGGAGACCGAAGTTCCCTGGACACTTCGCAATGCGCTGCTAGCTTTCGATCCCAAACTGGAACATGCCACCAGCAAACAGGAGTTTGAAAGCACCTTTTTCCGGTACATACAACAAAATTTGATCATAGTGGATGCCGAAGGAAACATCGTACCCTTGATCGGATTCAAAGAACTGGAGAGGAGCGGGCATTCCCATCAAAATGATCTCATACTATGGTTTGGAGGTACGACGGTTGCGAAAATCACCAACACCGTCATGTTCAATATATATGATGACCAGGTGAATTACACCTCGATCAATATAAACGAAGAGCGCAGGACCTTTAGAACCAAAAAGGGGAAGTCGGTCGTAATAATCGATCAAGAGACCCGCGAACATAGGATCTTCTTTCCGCTGCTAGCTGTTTTCGTTTTGATCACGGGCCTGCTATTGTATATCAAAGATCGCATCCCACGGCCATTTTTTCCGGCCCGGATCTAATTACTGCCAAAAAGCTTCTTTCTGCCCATTGAGAAAATCACGCGCAATTTTCATTGGCTCGTATTTGTTATCTACATTTGAGGTACACAACTACATCGAGCTCATGTGGCATCGTTGTAGCCCTTTTTCATTCAGAAATGAATCAAAACCAAAAACACATAGCATCAATCAGAATTCAGCGATGTTTTATGTATATCATTACAGCAATGGCCATAGTATTTCAAACCGGTTGCTCGGAGGACGAGTCACTTACGCTAACCGTTCCCAAGGAAGGGTTTGAGGTGGTTCAACATATTCCCGCAAACGAAGGGGGAAGAGATTCGAATTCACTTTATCTGGATCCAAGAAGAATAAAAGAGCGAGAATTCAATACGACGGAATTAAATACGCTTATCGACAGCATGTATACGATGATGCTGAGAAAGGCGGGCGTTGGGATTGCCGCAAATCAGCTCGGGAAAAGGTTGCAAATTTTCATGATCGAAGCCAAGGTGGATAATCCGCGATACAAGGTACTGGGGCCTGTTGAGAAGCAGGTTTTTATCAATCCAAAGATTACCAACGTGTCTAAGGCCCGCAAAAACTTCTGGCATGGATGTTTGAGCGCTCATGGAGAAAAAAGAGGCAATGTAGCTTCTTTTGAGTGGATCGAATATGAATGTCAGGATCAAAATGGTAATGTTCGCCAGGGTAAACTTGAAGGATTTGCT
>JBCCHR010000105.1:0-9086 GCA_039028655.1 Bacteroidota bacterium | reverse complement strand
ATTATTGTAATTCGGGTACCATAATTATTTCTAAATTTGTTTCTTAATCAAACAAAAGCCATTTGAAGATCTCAAGAGAAGTAAAAACAGGAATTCTAGTCCTGGCCGGCATATTGTTATTCATCTTTGGTTATAATTTTCTAAAGAACTCAAGCTTGCTGGAGACCGATCGCATTTTTTATGTGAAATATGGCAATGTTGCTGGGTTGGCAGCTTCGGCCCCTGTAACCATCAATGGGCTGGAAATAGGAAAGGTAAAGCAGATCGACCTGGTCGACAATATGGGAGGCCTTCTGGTGAAATTCTCCGTCGAAAAAGATTTTGATTTCTCCAAAAACAGCAAGGTGCAGATCTACAGCAGTGGCCTCATTGGTGGTAACAACCTTGGGCTCATCCCTGTAAACGATGCCGCTCCAAGGGCACAATCCGGTGATACATTAATCGGGGAGATCCAGGCTGGTATGATCGATGGGATCATGGATAAGTTTGGTCCCCTAGAAGAGAGTTTACAAGAAACGCTTTCCAGGCTGGATACGGTATTGGGAGACCTCGCTGATATCATGGACGATGATACCAAAGCAAACCTTCGCAGCGGTATTGCCAATTTAAATGCGACCATGGCTTCTTTTAACGGAGTTTCCAGGGATATGAAGAATTTGCTTAGCTCCAATAAGGATAAGCTGAACAATACTTTTACCAATCTGGACGCCACCACGGCTAATTTTGCCCGACTGTCCGATTCACTCGCTCAGATCCAAACGGGAGAACTTGTGAAGAATATGGAGGAGACCATAGGCAAACTCAACAGCATTGCCGAAGGGATCGAGAACGGAGAGGGAAGTGTTGGAAAACTGTTAAAGGACGAAGCCTTGTACGACAATCTCACTGGTGCCAGCCTGCAACTTGAGCAGTTGCTGGAAGACATGAAGCTCAACCCGAAGCGTTATGTACATTTCTCATTGTTCGGAAAACGACCTAAACAATATGATCCTCCTAAAGACAGTGTGAATTGATGCAATACGTACCCAATATACTCTTCCTGATCGCACTGGTACTGGGCATTGGATACTTTACCAGGAATATCCGAAAGGTCATCCGCAATATCAAATTGGGTCGACCCATGGAAACTGTTGACCAAATGGGAGCCCGCTGGAAGAATGTGCTTTACATCGCATTGGGGCAGTCAAAAATGGTCGTACGTCCCATTTCCGGGATCATGCATATCATTGTTTACGTTGGCTTTGTCATTATCAACCTGGAAGTATTGGAGATCATTATTGATGGTCTCTTCGGAACACATCGGATCTTTTCCTTCATGGGTGGCTTCTACGACATCCTGATCGCATCTTTCGAAGTACTGGCGCTGCTCGTTCTGGTCGCTGTGATCGTATTCTGGATCAGACGAAATGTGCAGCGCATCAAACGATTCTTAAGCCCTGAAATGAAGGGATGGCCAAAGAATGATGCCAATATCATACTCTATTTTGAAGTGGTACTCATGTGTTTGTTCCTCTTCATGAACGCCGCCGATCAACAATTACAGCTACTTGGAGCAGCACATTATAGCGAAGCGGGGTCGTTCCCGGTAAGTAGCTATCTGCTGCCATTGCTCGACGGATTGTCTGAGGGCACCCTCGTGGCGTTAGAACGCACTGCCTGGTGGCTTCATATCCTGGGGATCCTGGTTTTCCTCAATTACTTGTATTTCAGTAAGCACTTGCACATCTTATTGGCCTTTCCCAATGTTTTCTTCGGAAAGTTGACTCCAAAAGGAAAGTTCCACAACCTGGAGTCGGTAACCAACGAGGTGAAACTCATGATGGATCCCAGTGCCGATCCTTACGCAGCTCCTCCGGAAGGCGCCGAAACGCCAGCCAAGTTTGGGGCGAGCGACGTGACCGATCTTTCGATGCTGCAATTGCTGAATGCCTACACTTGTACCGAATGTGGGCGCTGTACAAGCGAATGTCCGGCCAACCAAACCGGCAAAAAACTTTCGCCAAGGAAGATCATGATGGACACCAGGGACCGATTGCAGGAGGTCGCCGCCAATATAGACAAGAACGGAGCCTTCGAACAGGACGGAAAACAACTATTGGGCGATTATATTACCCATGAGGAATTATGGGCCTGTACGACCTGCAACGCCTGTGTGGAAGCCTGCCCCGTGAGTATCGATCCACTATCGATCATTATGGATATGAGACAATTTTTGGTCATGGAACAATCCGCGGCACCGTCTGAGTTGAACGTTACCATGACCAACATAGAAAATAACGCGGCACCATGGCCCTTCAATCAGATGGACCGTGCCCATTGGATTAACGAATAAATAACCACTAAACCATAGTAACACCAATGAAAAAGGACGAAGTCGAAAAGATGCTCCATGAAAAAGTAGAGGACGGAGCGCATGTAAGCCCAATATTGCCGAAGGGCATCACTAATTATTTGATAGACATTGATGGTACTATTTGCGATGATATTCCCAACGAGCAACCGGAGCGCATGGCACCCGCGGCCGTATATCCAGATGCACTAAAAACGCTCAATAAATGGTATGCCGAAGGACATATTATCTGTTTTTTCACCTCGCGAACCGAGGCGCATCGAAAGGTAACCGAGGAATGGCTCCATGCAAACGGATTTAAATATCATTCGCTGCTTATGGGCAAACCTCGGGGAGGAAATTATCACTGGATCGACAATCATTTGGTGAAAGCCACCCGATACAAAGGTAAATTCACCGATCTGGTCGACAAGAAAGTGACCATCCAGGTGTTTGATGATTAATACCTATAATAATGAGTGAAGCAATAAAGGTACCTACTATGGCCGAATACCTGGCGCAAGGAAAAGCCCCGGAAGTACTCTTCTGGGTGGGTTGTGCTGGTAGTTTCGACGATCGGGCAAAGAAGATTAGCAAGGCGTTTGCCAAGTTGCTCAATAATGCCGGGGTCGATTTTGCCGTACTAGGTGCTGAAGAGGGTTGCACTGGGGATCCGGCTAAACGAGCCGGAAATGAATTTCTGTTTCAGATGCAAGCCATGATGAACATTCAGGTGCTCAATGGGTATGAGGTAACGAAAATAGTGACCGCCTGCCCACATTGCTTCAATACCATCAAAAACGAATATCCGGAACTGGGCGGTACCTATGAAGTACTTCACCACACCCAGTTTCTTAAATCACTTGTTAGTGAGGGTCGACTTAAGATCGAAGGTGGTAAGTTCAAAGGGAAGCGAATTACATTCCACGACCCTTGCTACCTGGGCCGCGCCAATAACGAATATGAGGCCCCTCGTGATCTACTTCGCAAACTGGAGGTAGAGCTCGTAGAAATGAAGCGATGCAAATCACGCGGACTTTGCTGCGGCGCTGGTGGAGCGCAAATGTTCAAAGAACCGGAAAAAGGGGATAAGGACATTAATATCGAACGTACCGAAGAGGCCCTGGACACTAAGCCGGAGATCATTGCAGCGGGTTGTCCGTTCTGTAATACCATGATGACGGACGGCGTAAAGGCCAAGGAAAAAGAAGACTCTATAGAAGTCCTCGACGTTGCCGAAATGATTGCCAAAGCTGAGGATCTTTAGATCCGCATTCAGAAAAAAGAAGAAAGAAAGAACCATGTTAGTAGATTTTAAAGACCTGCCACTGGATTCCAGAATTTGGATCTATCAGGCAAATCGCAAATTCACTTCCGAGGAAGTACATACCATTACCGAAAAAGCGAAAGCATTTCTCGTGAACTGGACAGCCCATGGAGCCAACCTTGAAGCGGGGTTTGAAGTAAGACACCATCGCTTTATTGTGATCGGTTTGAACCAGGCAAATGCCTCGGCTTCGGGCTGTAGCATCGATGCCTCTGTTCATTTTATTCAATCCCTTGAAAAAGAACTGGAGGTAGACCTCATGGATAAAATGAACGTCACTTTTTATACAGGACAGTTCATTGCGCACAAATCACTCTCCGATTTCAAAAAAATGGCAAAGAACAGATCGGTCTCACCAAACACTGTTGTTTTTAACAACTTGGTGAATACCAAGGCAGAATACCTCGAACATTGGGAGGTGCCTGCCAAAGATAGTTGGCATAGCCGTTTTTTAGCATAGTTTTTGCTACCTTAGAAATATGAAGCAACTTATATTAACCTCACTATTCCTGCTGTCCTTTAGCTTCGGATCTGCCCAACAGATCAATCCCCTTATCGTTCAGGAGGATATCGAAAACCAGCAGAAGTGGGTCGATAGTATTTACGGTAATATGAGCCTTCAGGAAAAGGTAGGGCAGTTGTTCATGGCAGATATCTTCTCAAGCGACACCAAATCAAAAATAGACAAGGTAAAGAAGTTGATCACCGATTATCATATTGGAGGTGTCATATTTTCCAAAGGCGGGCCCATGAAGCAGGCCAGGATCAACAACGATTTTCAAGAACTTGCTAAAACGAAGTTGATGATCGGAATGGATGCCGAATGGGGACTGGCCATGCGCCTGGACTCCACCTTTGCCTATCCCTGGAATATGACGTTGGGTGCCATCAGAGACGATCGCGTTGTGGAAGAAGTGGGATATCGCATCGGCACACACTCTAAAAGACTGGGAGTGCACTTTAACTTCGCACCAGTTGTCGATATTAACATCAATCCCAACAACCCTATCATCGGGAACCGATCGTTTGGAGAGGATCGACAGAATGTTACTGATAAGGCCATTGCCTTTATGAAAGGCATGCAGCGAGCCGGGGTGCTCGCCAATGCCAAGCACTTCCCGGGGCATGGAGATACCGATGTCGATTCGCACAAAAGCCTTCCCACCTTGATGTTCGATAAAACCCGGTTAGACACAATTGAACTGTACCCGTACCGACAGATCATCAGCAAAGGGCTGAGCAGCGTGATGGTAGCGCATCTCAACATCCCTTCCATCATCCCGGAATCGGGGTATCCATCCTCCATCTCCAAAAACGTGGTAACCAACATCCTTCAGGGAGAACTGGGTTTTAACGGCCTTATCTTTACCGATGCCCTAAATATGAAGGGCGCATCTAATTTTCGAGAGCCCGGTGAGATCGACCTGGCAGCTTTCCTGGCAGGTAATGATGTGTTGTTGATTTCTGAAGACGTACCTAGAGCACATGGCATGCTGGTACAGGCCTATCGAGAAGGCGCCATTAGCGAAGAACGCCTGGCGCATTCAGTAAAAAAAATACTCTACGCAAAATACAAAGTGGGATTGCATGAGTACCAACCGGTAGATACTAATGATCTTCTGGCCGACCTCAACGCTCCCGTAGATCATTCTCTCTACGAGGAAGCCATGGAAAAGGCCCTTACAGTGGTCAAGAACGACTCGGCCATCCTTCCCATCAGGGATCTTAAGAAAAAGCGAATAGCTTATGTCAATTTTGGTGACGATAGCGGCAGGGAATTTCTCAATTACCTGAGAAAATATACACGTATTGATTGGGTCCGGGCCAACAGCCTGGATGCTTATATCCGAAGATTAAAGAAGTACGACTACGTGATCATGGGTTTTCACAAATCCAATGAAAACCCCTGGAAAGGCTATAAGATCAAAGAAAAGGAACTGGTTTGGATGTACGAGATCGCTCGTACCAATAAAGTGATCCTGGATGTGTTTACGCGACCCTATGCCATGCTGGATCTTAAAACCACCAAGAATTTTGAAGGCGTGATAGTTTCCTATCAAAACAGCAAGGTTTCCCAACAACTCAGTGCCCAGCTCATTTTTGGCGCCAGGGCAGGGGTGGGACGCTTGCCTGTGGGAATTGGGGAAGACTTCCCGCTTCATACCTCTATCGAAACCGAAAAAATCGATCGTTTGCAATACGGATCCCCCGAGAGTGTAGGTTTAGATCCCGAAAAGCTTAAACGTATCGACACACTGGCCAGAGGAGGTGTTTGGGCCGGAATGATGCCTGGTGCGCAGATTTTAGTTGCCAGGAAGGGCAAGATCGTGTACGATAAGAATTTTGGACATCACACCCAGGACCGAAAGAACTCGGTGCGCAGTGACGATGTCTACGATGTGGCTTCGCTTACCAAGATCCTGGCTACCCTTCCTATGGTCATGGAATTGGTGGATCGCGGGGTTCTTTCCATGGATACCAAGATCTCTGAAATGCTACCGGAGTTTAAAAATTCCAACAAGGCCAACATTACCTTACGGCGCATGCTAACGCATACGGGACGTTTACGGGCGTGGATCCCATTCTATGGAAATACCATCGACACCATCACCAACCTCCCCAATACGAAATACTACGACTCCGTTCAGAGCAAGAAATTTTCGATCCAAGTGGCCAATGACTTGTATATGCGTAAGGACTATAAGGACAGCATATTCGATTTGATAAAAAAGAGTGAACTGCGAAACAGACCGGGCTATAAATACAGCGATCTTCCTTATTACCTGCTCATGAAATACCTGGAAGACTTTTACGGTACTACGCTGGATAAGTTGGTGCAGCGTAATTTATATGAAACCCTGGGAGCTAATTACACCATGTATAACCCGTTGGACAGGTTCAAGTTGGACGATATTGCACCCACAGAAGACGATAATTATTTCAGAATGCAGAAAGTTCAGGGCTATGTTCACGACCAAGGAGCTGCTATGTTAGGTGGTGTTTGTGGTCATGCAGGTTTGTTCAGCAATGCGAATGACGTGGCTAAGATCATGCAGATATACCTTTGGCAGGGAAGTTATGGCGGTATTCAGTATTTCCGACCCGATGTGGTGGATATGTTCAATACCTGCTACTATTGTGAGGACGATGTAAGAAGGGGAGTAGGCTTTGATAAGCCACAGTTAGGCGATCGTGGTCCCACATGTGGTTGTGTGTCCATGACCAGTTTTGGGCATAGTGGATTTACCGGTACCTTCACCTGGGCCGACCCGGAAGAAGAGATCGTGTATGTGTTCTTGTCCAACCGAACGTTCCCTACAGCCGACAATCGCAAGCTCATTGGGAGCAACCTAAGATCCAACATACAGGAGGCGATTTACGATGCAATCGTGAGAAAAGACCGGAAGATTGCCGAGCCCATAACGTTGGAAAAATAAAATCAACACGCGATCCTATCTTCGGATTCGATGGCGACTAAACAACCGGATCGTACAGTTCCGAAGGGAGCTGCCGATCGAACGAGAACATGAAAATAGCTATTGTTTGTTATCCTACCTGGGGTGGTAGTGGCGTGGTCGCTACCGAATTGGGAATTGCACTGTCCGAGCGTGGACATGAAGTGCATTTTATTACCTATAAGCAGCCGGTGCGCCTGGAAATGGTTTCCCATAAGATTCAATTCCACGAAGTTTCAGTGCCTGAATATCCGCTCTTCAAATACCAACCTTACGAACTCGCCTTGTCGAGTAAGTTGGTGGATATGGTAAAATTGTACGATATCGACCTACTCCATGTACATTATGCCATCCCTCATGCCTATGCAGGTTATATGGCCAAGAAAATGTTGCAGGACGAGGGCATATACATTCCAATGGTTACCACCTTACACGGTACCGACATTACCCTGGTGGGTAATCACCCGTTTTACAAGACAGCGGTTACCTTTAGCATCAACCAAAGTGATGTGGTAACTTCAGTATCACAAAGTTTGAAGGACGACACCCTGCGACTTTTTGATATAAAAAAGGACATCGATGTGGTGCCCAATTTTATCGACCTGTCCAAGTACCAGCATTCCTTTACCGATTGCCAGCGCGACCTCATGGCCAATCAGGATGAGAAGATCATTACGCACATCAGTAACCTGCGACCTGTGAAGCGCATTACCGATATCATAGAGATCTTCGATCGTGTCCAACAGAAGTTAAAATCTAAATTGGTTTTGGTTGGAGACGGTCCGGAAAAGGAAAAAGCGAAAGCACTTGCCCGATCCAAGGGTATTTTTGATAAAGTATTATTCCTCGGTAATAGCAGCGAGATCGATAAGATCCTCTGCTTTAGCGACCTGTTCCTGTTACCTTCGGAAAAGGAGAGCTTCGGACTTGCAGCCCTGGAGGCCATGGCCAGTGGCGTTCCTGTGATCTCGAGCAATACCGGTGGTCTTCCCGAAGTGAACGAACACGGTGTAAGTGGTTATTTGAGCGATGTTGGCGATGTGGACGACATGGCGGCAAAGGCTATCGAAATTCTTAGCAGTGAGGAAACGTTAACCAGGTTCAAGCGACAGGCACGTGATGTGGCCACCAAGTTCGAGACCCGTAATATCGTTCCACTTTACGAGGAAACCTACGAGAAAGCACTTCATAAGGTAACCTAGCAAGACCAGTGTTGTCTGGCGTGGTTAATTCCGCAGAAAAAACAAAGCCCCTGTCATGCAGGGGCCTTTTATTTTTATTGCTGAAGACGATTCGCTAGAATTGATAACGTATCCCAAGGGCAATGTCGAAATCGACGTCGTCCCTAAAGTCGCCAAACCCGATCTCCGGTCTAAAATCCAACGAAAGTAACAGCGGAATGTCGAAATCATACTCGATACCGATATCTCCGGCAGCAAAAAAGAAGGTCTCATCGTCATTGTCGCCTGGCAGGTCATTATCGAAATTCACCTGGCCCACACCGCCACCGGCGCCCACATACCAATTAAAGTTGCCATCCAGCACAAACACCCATTGGTATAGCCCGGTGAGTTTAAAGACATTCACATCGTCGCCGCCATTCCATCCCAGTCCAAACTCCAAACGGTTATTCTCGCTCAAGCCACGCTGGTAATTCACTTCGGTTCCAAAACCGTCGTTATCTCCCACACGAATACCCAGTGCATTTTCTGCAATGCCCTGCGCTTGTGAGGTAAACGCAAAGCCGGCGATAGCGATCAATACTAAGATTGTTTTTTTCATAATTGAAAGAATTAATTGTTAGATATTGTTATACAAAGTAAAAATACGACATCCTGTTTTCAACTCCGAGTTTATTCTTCAATAAAATAGCAAAAGCAAGCCAGTTTAAGGCAATCAAACTTATTGACGTATCACGCACCACGGCTGTAATGCCAATGGAATCATTATTTGTAGTGCTGCTGTCGTATTTCAT
>JBCCHR010000104.1:0-9144 GCA_039028655.1 Bacteroidota bacterium | reverse complement strand
TGAGCATGTGGATGTCCGTTATTTTCCATTATAGCTGTGTTTTATGGTAATGTAAAGTTTGTTTTGAGGGACTAATTTACGACTATTTTTCGATAATTTTTATCTATATATTTTATTTCAATATAAGAATCATTTATTGAAAATTTTCCTTTAAAAAAGTGCAATGAGTCCTCATTTCAGACTTTACATTACCATAAAACACAGCTATAATGGAAAATAACGGACATCCACATGCTCATGGAACCAATGGGGAAGGGCAATGCCCGTTCCTCGGCGGAGCAAAGAAACACAGCGCCGGAGGAGGAACGACCAATCGCGATTGGTGGCCCAATCAGATCAAACTGAACATCCTTCGACAGAACTCATCGATGACGGATCCTATGGGGGACGATTTCGACTATGCAACCGAATTTAAATCACTCGACCTTGCGGCCGTCAAGCAAGACCTGTACGATCTTATGACCGATTCGCAGGATTGGTGGCCGGCCGATTACGGACACTATGGCCCCTTCTTTATTCGGATGGCCTGGCACAGTGCCGGAACCTATCGAATTAGCGACGGTAGGGGTGGAGCCGGATCGGGAACACAACGATTTGCACCTTTGAACAGCTGGCCGGACAATGGCAACCTGGACAAGGCGAGATACCTGCTGTGGCCTATCAAACAGAAGTACGGTAGAAAACTTTCCTGGGCCGACCTCATGATCCTTGCCGGGAACTGCGCTATCGAGTCTATGGGATTGCCAACCTACGGGTTTGCCGGAGGACGAGAGGATATCTGGCAGCCTGAGGAGGACATTTATTGGGGTGCAGAGACCGAATGGTTGGGCGACAAACGATATACTGGAGATCGCGAACTTGAGAATCCGCTTGGTGCTGTGCAGATGGGATTGATCTACGTGAACCCCGAAGGCCCGAACGGAAATCCGGATCCCTTGAAATCTGGAATAGATATTCGTGAGACCTTTGGACGAATGGCCATGAACGACGAGGAGACCGTTGCTTTGGTGGCGGGAGGACATACCTTTGGAAAAGCCCATGGTGCCGGCGACCCCGACACCTATGTGGGGCGTGAGCCTGCCGGTGCGAGCATTGAAGAAATGGGACTGGGATGGAAGAATACCTACGGAACAGGACATGGTGATTATACCATTACAAGTGGGATTGAAGGGGCATGGACCCCCAACCCAACTACCTGGGACAACGGTTACTTTGATGCCCTCTTTGGTTACGAATGGGAGCTCACAAAAAGTCCGGCAGGAGCTCATCAGTGGAAGCCAACGGCTGCCTCAGCCGCTCAAAAGGCACCTCAGGCGCATGATGACTCTAAGACACAGGACCTGATGATGACCACTGCCGATATGGCCTTGAAGATGGACCCGATTTACGAACCTATTTCCAGAAGATTCCACCAGAATCCGGAGGAATTTGCCGATGCTTTCGCGCGTGCCTGGTACAAACTAACACACCGGGATATGGGCCCTGTCGCCCGCTACCTCGGACCGGAAGTTCCGGACGAGGAACTGATCTGGCAAGATCCGATTCCGGCTGTAAATCACACCCTTGTGAATGCACAGCAGATCGACGATCTCAAGAAACGAATCATGGCGTCCGGACTTACGGTGTCACAGTTGGTGAGCACGGCCTGGGCCTCCGCCTCGACCTTCCGGGGATCGGACATGCGTGGCGGTGCCAATGGTGGCCGACTTCGATTGTCGCCTCAGAAAGATTGGGCGGTGAACAATCCTGCCCAATTGTCGCAAGTACTGGATACTTTGGAAGCTGTTCGAAGTGAATTCAATAATGCGCAAAGTGGTGATACTATGATCTCCATGGCCGACATGATCGTGCTGGGAGGATGTGCCGCAATCGAAGAGGCTGCTTCCGCTACCGGAAAGACAGTGAGTGTGCCGTTTACGCCCGGACGTGGAGATTCTTCACAGGAACAAACGGATGTGGATTCGTTCATGGCCCTGGAACCTTCTGCGGATGGATTCAGAAACTATTTAAAAGCAGGTCAGGCCACTTCAGCCGAAGATCTCTTGGTAGACCGTGCACAGTTGCTTACCCTCACCGCGCCAGAAATGACGGTTTTGGTGGGTGGATTGCGAGTGCTGAATGCCAATTTTGACGGTTCGTCTCATGGCGTTTTCACTTCGGAGCCCGGTAAGCTTACCAACGATTTCTTCGTGAACTTATTGGACATGCGAACAGCCTGGAAAGCCACTTCTGATGAGAGTGAGCTGTTTGAAGGCCGCGATCGAGCCACCGGCAACCTCAAATGGACCGGAACGCGTGCCGATCTGATCTTTGGATCCAATTCCGAATTACGTGCATTGGCAGAGGTGTACGCCTCTTCCGATTCCGAAGATAAATTTGTAAACGATTTTGTTGCCGCCTGGAACAAGGTGATGGAGCTGGATCGTTTCGATATGGACTAGTGGAAAAGAAAACTAGTAATTTTTTTCAAAATGAATGGCGGCCCGGTTTGGGCCGCTTTTTTTTGCCGAAGGAATTCAGCAATAAAAAGAAAATGTCATCGACTTACCTTGGTAAGTTTCTTGCCCTTCACCCAAGGAACGGGCGATTCGTAGATGCGCATCACATCGGGAACGGGATTGGGATTCTTGTTTCTGGGCGACTTACGATCTATCCTGGCCTTGGTTTTGTCGAGATTGAGGGTGTGGGTATCGTCCAGATCGTTTTCCTCGTTGGTTGAGAGCACGATCAGATTCTTGTTGGCCTCCCAGCGGCCCTTACCAAATCGTTCTTTCTCCGGTGGCTGAGCCTTAGCGTGGTATTCGTAGGAGTGAAAAAGAAAGGTGTTATCAGGATGTAGTGTGATCTCGTACAGGAAGGTATTGCCGTCGGTCGTTTCGTAGCGCACTTCGTAGGTGCCGGCTAACCCGGTCTCTTGCCCAAAAGTGCCAAATGGCAGCGCAACAAGGGCGAATAGTAAAACTAGTCTCATGCAAGATTGATTAAAAGTCCAGTTTCCTACTATCAACAATCTCGCCAATATGGTAATAAGCAACAATTTCTTGGATGAGGTTGTCGGAAACAAGATACCATTCGCTTACATCCAATGAAAAATCCTCCCCTTGGCGCGCCGTATATCTCACACAGGCTTTGTGGGATTCAAATAGGGCGTCATGGATCTCGAAGGATTGTCCCAAGAATTTGGAGCGGTTCTTTTCCACCAGATCGAGATAGGCTTTTTTACAGTCGATCGTTCCAAATGGGCTGGTGTGCCTAAAGGAATCGGAGATCGGCAAATTATCGAGATCACCTTTTTCCCAGGCTTCAAACCATTGTTTTATGAGTTGTTCTGTGGTCATGCGACGGTGTTTCTTAGTAGCGAAGAACGAAAACTAAAATAAGAATTTATCCCTGAACCGCGAATACGTTCACTCATACTTTCCTTTTGTGGATCTAGTCCCTGGCATCTTTATCAGGGTCTGTCCATGTTGAGGGTACGCACAGGTAAACAAAAGTTTCGCTTCTATCTAGTGATAGATTTTGAAGTAGGGCGTATATATCTCCTATATTTCTTTTGTTATAGCTAAATCTCATATTATACGGCTCCATCTTACCCATATCAATCTCTTCCCAAGATTTTATCTCACCAAGGATCAACTGCTTCTCGACATCGTACAATAGTTCGATAACCATGGTCTCTTTTTTACCAAGACAGACAATTTCCATTCTTTTTTGAGTCTCAGATTCCTTGGAATTCTCAGATAATGCAGCCGACACAGCTTCAAAGTTATCTGAATAGCTCGCAACTAACGTTTTCAAGGAGTAAAACTCTTTGAACTTACCAAACAACTGGAACATTTCTTCGTCCGATATGTCCTCTCCGCGATATTCATGAGACTGTTGTATCATGTCCATTGCCTTGGCAGGTTCCAATTCGGTGGCAGTCATGGTTACAATGTGATACCCGTCATCTACTCGATCTCCCATCTTTTGGAAAATGGATGGTGCCAAAGTAACCTCGCTCTGCGCTTGGTTCTGTGCTTCTGGATACCGCAATCCTTTATAATCTTCAGGATACGCCATCATGAGCATGCTGTAGGTAATAGGTACAATTATTTCCAGGATCTGATAATTTTCTTTACGTTTTCCGGAGGCCCATTCTTTCACAAATGCCAGGCTAAATGAAGTGGACGAAGGCAATAGCTCCGTATGGCTGTCGCCGATAGCGCCGGTAGCTATAGCGCGATACAAATGTACCTGAGTAGCTTTCATGGCATCTGGCGGACTCTGATACTTAAGTTTTAGATGGTCGGCAATCTTGTAAAACAGTCCGACGTCACCAATGAGTTGCTTCAGGCGACCATCAATTACATTAATTTGTCCTCGTTGGTCTTTCTTGCTCGTAAAAGCACCCGCTGCAATATGTCCCATGTGTGCTCTCACATCTGGATTGACAGAGGCTTCCGCTGCATGCCCTGCAGCAACCAATCCAACATGATCGGCAGGTACTGTTTTGGCCTCTTTGGTCTTGAAATCGTTGGTTATTTCTTTGACACGCTCTTGGGCTTCTCTGGGCATTTCGGCCATTGCTTGATTCTTATCATTCAATGTATATTTCACGTTCAAACCAACAAGCGTATCTTTCAGCCATCGATAACAAGATGGATGAAATTGATACTTCTCTTTGTCGTCATCCAGCAAGTAGAGCCTACCGTCCTGAGAACTAATGGTTCCATTCCCTGTAAATCGTTGCACTACGGAAGAATACGATTGTGATCGACCGTTGATGCCTGAAATTTTATCGTTTGAAGGGTTTTGATAACTTGCTGCCTTGGCCCCCATCACATCAGCCTCCTTCTCCAGGGCCTGGTCATCGTTTACAGGTACGCCACCTTTCATTTGTATGGTGGGTTTCACTCGGCCCTGTTTCTGTTGTACCACATGCCAGGCTTCATGAGGCAAATGCTTTTCCTGCCCCGAACCCAGGTGGATATTGGTTCCTTGCGCATGCGCATGAGCGTTGAGTTGAGCAGGTTTATTGGAGTTGTAGTGCACGGTTACATCGTCCATGGAATATCCGGACATGGCTTGGATACCGGATTTTAAATAGGACGGTAAACCGTTGCCACCCGCAGTTGTCGAAGCACCTTCTTTTTGTTTATGTTGAAGAGGAAATTGCCGAATTGCAGATGCGTTAGCCATCGCTTGTAGCTGAATGATGTGAGAGGCCATGGGGCGTCCGTAGAATTTTCCCTGCAACCCTTCGCCAACCCCGGCACCACCCTCACCTCCATCGTCTTGGGGTACCATCTCGCCATCCACTAAAATGGGAAGTTGCTGGTATTCTTCGTTGAATTCTGCCCGAGTGAGTAGTGTAAAGGCCGGTTCCTCCTCACCCATATACTGCATTTCGTTGGCATGTTCCTGACCTACTTTCCAAATACCCGCATTGTCGGCACGGTTTTGGGCCGCTTCGTGCATGGACCAACTTCGGTTAAGACGTGTGGCAGTCTGGTCGCCACCTCCCAGCTCATTGGCCATGGTGTTCCAATTCCTGAATAACACTTCATACTCGCGAGCAAGACGGAGTGTGTTGGCATACTCGTCCAGTCCACCCGCTGCCTGCCCGGTGAGTGTCCTCCAACTCCTTAATAATTGTCTCCATTTGGACGAAACGTCGGCGCCCTGCTCCTCAATGGCTCCTAGCAACTCAATTTGTTCTTCGTTTAAACGTGCTTTTTCTTTCTTCGTTCTTCCAATCAACGCCAGATGTTCATGCGCTTTGATGGTAGACGACTGCGCCTGCGCCAGGACGCCTGTAATCATATCTTCTCCGCGTACCGGTCCGGCTTCCACAGGTATTTCTTCTCCCTCGGGTCCCAAACGAACTATCGGTGGTAGTTCTTTTTCCGCCTTCCACTCTCCAAGCATGGTAGTGAGTTTGCCATCGACTATGGCCCAGGTGAGCTGTATGACATGTGCTATTCGCAAATGCACTGGATCGCCAAAGGCGGCCTTTGTGGTTTCTACACCACGTAACTTGTCAATAGGCCCCTGGCTCATTTTAAATTCGCTTTCCGTCCAGAGTTTTCCCCCAACCACCTCTGCGGCCAGCGCGATTTCCTGGTCCCTGCGGCGATCACTTTCTTCGTGATTCTCGCCCACCACATTGAGCTTGCCGGGCGTGAGCGGTTTTAACTGAATCACAAATGCCTCGGGATGTGTTGAAGTGGTCTCTTTATCTTTTTGCTGAATAGCTTGCCGCTGTGCTACGTAGTGATCGGCCATTAGTTGTACGGTGTTGAGATACGCCACCTGGGGGCTTTCATCTGCCATTTCCTGAAAGGCCATCAACTGATATACTTGCACGCTGGCATTGGCCATTTCCTGCATTTTTAACTGGGCGGCAGTTTCTTCCCTTTGGTCGTCGAATTGCACCGCAAATGGCGATTCCGACACGGGTTGCGGAGCCACTTTATGAGTAACGTGGCTTTTTACTTGGTGTGCTTTATCGACATGGACCTGGCTCATGATGAAGGTGTAAAACGACTATTTCTCGCTAGCTCAATCGCGCACTGATCTGTTTCAAAATGGTGGTGGCCAGTTTTACACTATTCACATCGTCTACCTTCACTTTGGCCAGTGCATCGTAGAAGATCTGGGTTTCCGGATGGCGGTTGTCGCTTTTCTCTCCGGCAGTAGCGGCCGCCACCTCCTTGGCCCAAGCCAATTTTTCTGGAGCCGACTTGGTGCGTGGCAGTTTCTTTCTAATGTGTTTCACCGCCGTGGGCGTCCAACCCCAGGTGGTAAACTTGCCCCACTTTTTGTCGACTGCCGTTTCCAGTGCTGTGGCCATTTGCCCTTGAGCCGTTTGCAACTTTTGCGATTTGGATTCACTGCCCTCCATCAGCGAACCGAAGAATCCTTTTGCCCGATGCCCCACGTCTTCCAGGCTACTGTCTCGTGTAATGATAGGGCCACTGCCTTGAATATATCCAATGGCTTCTTGGCAAAGGTCCGGGTGCTTGGCGCGCCCGGTTTCGTTCAGGTCGATCTTGTACACGATGCCAGGGCCAGATATGCTGTTAAGAGCATATTCCAGAGCATCCAACTCGGCCTCATAACGTTCGGTGTCTTCGTTGGCGATGATGCTTTCTCGCAACAATTCGAGTCGCTTCTTGGCAACCATAAATGCCTTTTCCTGTCCTTTCATTCGTTTGTTGAAATCCACTTCGTTTCGGATCTTACCAGCCTGTTCTCCAAAGAACTTCCCGATCTCCCCGGCGCTTTCCTCTACTTTGGACTTGGCCTCGGCAATCTCGTCCAACACTTTTTTTCGAACCTTGTAGATCTCGTACAGATCGTGGATATCTTCTGCGGTCAATTCGCTCAGGAATCCCAGGCTTCCCAATTTGGGAGCCTCTGGCAGCACCAGGCTGGAACCGCTATCCTCTTCCTTTTCCTTGCCTCTGGAACTCGATTTTTTCTTCGAACGGGATCCGCTGGAGGGCATGGATACACCT
The DNA here is from genome assembly GCA_039028655.1 of Bacteroidota bacterium. GTDB lineage: Bacteria > Bacteroidota > Bacteroidia > Flavobacteriales > Flavobacteriaceae > Aureisphaera. The sequence continues at coordinate 1,642 of JBCCHR010000104.1, read as the reverse complement.
TTCAGTCCTTCCCAACCATTGCTCACGACTGCCGAAAGCGCTTTACCGCCCATCTTGGCTGCCTCGGTGGCCATTTGAAATTTTTCCTCCGGGGTGAGCTGGGCCCATAACTCTCTTAACGCCGCTTTTCGTATTTCGGCAGGGTAGTCGGTTTCTTCCCGATCCATGATGCTTCGGGCTTTTTCCGAAGCCTTTTTCTGGGCCAGTTTTCCATATTTCTTTTCCCAATCTTCTCCCAATTCCTTAAGCAAGGCGAGGATGCCCACCGTAACTTTTTTCAGGTCGGTCATGCGTTGATCCGTCTGCGGGCGGATCTTTGCATCCTTTACCCGCTGCACCGCACCACCGGCCGATTGTTTTTTGAGTTCTTCATTTTCAGGGCCTTTGGCCTGAAGGGCTCTGGCTCCCATAATGTCAGCCTCTTTTTCCAGGGCTGCATCGTCGTTGATATTTACCTTCGATCGAAGTTGCTTGGTGGCCTTTACACGACCTTGTTTTTGCTGGACCACGTGCCAGGCTTCGTGTGGCAGGTGCTTTTCCTGTCCCGATGCAATATGGATGTCAGTTCCCTGGGCATAGGCGTGTGCATTTAATTGAGCAGGCTTATCGGAGTTGTAGTGTACTTTCACGTCGTCCATGGAGTAACCCGAAAGATTTTCGACACCCGATTTCAATTGATCGGGCAATCCGGTGTTGTTGTTTTTTTTCTGAATGGCGGGTACGGCAGAAACATTTTGGTTGGCCATTTCCTGCAATTGGTTGATCTGCTTGCTTTTCTGGCTGGAATCGGCCAGGTGTTGGATGTGTTCCTGCTGATTCTTCTCTGGTCGATTGTCCTTGAATTTCTGAACGGGTTTCTTTTCGGTCTTCGGATTAGAGTCGTTCTTTGGGGCCTTCTTCGGCACCTTCAGAGACTTTCTTTTCTGATCTGACATGGTATGAGCTATTTAGGAAATAAGGTACATCGCTGTCCCTTCCGGCACTATACGTATTAGTACGTAATTTGGAATTGGCCCAAGTTATTCAGCAATAAAAAGAAAATGACTGCTTAAGATAACACTCCTGAGGGTACGAGAGAATCGATCGAACCGCCGTTTCGTACGATATCCCTTACCACAGACGAAGCAATATGCGAATATTCGGGACTGCACATTAAAAAGACGCTATCCACCCCATTTACTTTGTCGTTAGCCTGGGCAATGGTTTGCTCATAATTGAAGTCGCTGGTATTGCGAAGCCCACGGATGATAAATTGCGCGCCTTCCTTTTTACAAAAATCGGCAGTGAGCCCGGTAAAAGTCTTTACCTTGATATTGGGATGATCCTCAAACGATTTTTCAATAAAGCGCGATCGTTCCTCGAGACTCCAGTGGTAGGTTTTGGCAGCGTTCACACCAATGGCGATGATGATCTCGTCAAAAAGCGGCAACGCCCTGCGGATGATATCCACGTGGCCAAGAGTGATTGGATCGAAGGATCCTGGAAATACGGCGCGTCTCATGAATTAGAGTATTTACTGGCTAAGGTAAGGATTATTGTTTAGTTGGTGAGCACGAAGCGCGAAGCACGAAGCGCGAAGCACGGAGTAAGAAGCCAAGATAGAAGTTAGGAGTTTGTATTGCTAAGCTTTATTGTTTTTTTC
>JBCCHR010000103.1:0-9145 GCA_039028655.1 Bacteroidota bacterium | reverse complement strand
GCAAGAGGCTGTCGGCATTGGCAATGGTCGTTTCGCTTTGGTCGTTGTTGATGGCCACTTCTTTGAGCGTGGCTTTATCGAAGTAGCTCAAGGCGTTGGATTGATCGCCCAATTCCCAATACATATCGCCAAAGGCCTCATTGAGGGTGCGCATCCTGAAATGATCCGGGTCGTAACGCTTTTCCCACACAGGTACCACCTTGAGATAGCGGTCCAGCGCCAGTTGGTACTCCAGTTTGTCGTAATACACATTGCCCAGATTGAAATTACAGATGGAACGATTGAAATGTTCCTCGGGATATCGCTCGGTATAGACCTCCAGTTCTCGCTTGTAAAATCCTTCCGATTTGTCGGGATCGCCCAGATCGCGGTGCTTGTTTCCCAAAACGCGCAGGGCGATGCCCAGGTGCATGGTGGGCGTGCTGTCGAGTTGTTCGAAATGCTGCACGGCTTTCAGCAAATTGGGCACCAGGTCGTTGCCTTCATAATTGATGAGGAAGTAATAACGACCTTTCGACAGATGATCCTCGGGAACTCGTTCGAAGATCTCTTTTTTCAAATCGGCCAATAGCTGGTTGTAATATACCGTATCCTTTCGCAAGGCTGAACTCTCCGCCAACAGCATCCGAAAGTCGAAACTTAACGGTTCGCCACGAGCTTCGAGCAATTTTTTGGCTTCAAGCAGAGCTCTGTTGGACCTTCGTTCTTTACGTAGACTACGATTGAGACGTGAACGCCATGTCCAAAGCGCGATGGCCTCGTCGTTGGTTATGGTCACACAGGATTGGTAATCGATGGCCTTCTCAAGGGCTTCCTCGTAGTCGCCATGGTAATTGAGTGAAGCAATGTCCTGAAGTCCGTTCTGGATATTGCAGGGTTGGGCCCACAGGGTAACGGTGCATATAAAAAGTAGAAGGAAACAGTGGAAATGCTTCATAAAGGCTCTTGCTTACCAATGCAGTAAGTTACTAATAAATTGCCTTTTGCTGTGGATGTGGCCGCAGAATGTAACGAAAACTTCGTCCCGGTCGTCTAAGGGTAAATCAACAGCAGCGGGTACGTCCCGCAAAAATTAAAAATCATGAAATCAATCAAAAAACACCTTACCATCTTTGGCTTCCTCTTCCTTGCGGTATGCACATTGCAAGCGCAGGACCTGGAGACCACCATCGACCAAATCCTTAATGAACGTTATCCTTCGGATGCCCCGGGTGCCACCGCCCTGGTGGCTCGTGACGGAGAAGTGATCTACCGCAAGGCCTTTGGAATGGCCAACCTGGAACTCGATGTTCCTATGAACCCTGACCATATATTCGAAATTGGATCCATCACCAAACAATTTACCGGTGTGGGCATCCTGATGCTTATGGAAGAGGGGAAACTCTCCGTGAATGACGAAATCACCAAATTCATCCCCGACTATCCCACACAGGGAAAGACGATTACCGTGCACCAACTACTCAACCATACATCGGGTATTAAAAGCTATACGGGGATGGAGAGTTTTAGAAAAATGGTGCGTACAGATATGAGTCCGACCGAATTGATCGATGCCTTTAAGAACGAACCCATGGACTTCGATCCGGGTACGGAATATCGCTACAACAATTCTGGGTACATTATTCTCGGGTACATCATCGAGGTCGCTTCCGGAATGACCTACGCCGATTTTGTCGAGCAACGTATTTTCAAGAAATTGGGGATGAAGAACTCTTATTACGGAAGTAAGACCCGCGTGATCAAAAACCGCGCAACCGGCTACCAGCCCGGTGAGGATGGATATAGCATCGCACCCTACTTAAGTATGACGCTTCCCTACGCAGCGGGCTCGATCATGTCGTGTGTAGACGATCTGCTGATCTGGGCAAAGGCTATGGAGAACAATGTGCTGATCAGTGAGAAAAGCAAGCAACTGGCCTATACCGGTGGCACTGTTGCCAATGGAGATCCCATTTACTACGGCTATGGTTTTGGAGTGGATGAGGTGAATGGCACGCCCAGTATCGAGCACGGAGGAGGAATCTTTGGGTATGAGACCTACGGGCTCTATGTTCCTTCGGAAAAGGTCTACGCTGTAGTACTTACCAACAGCAATGGCAACGGCCCGGAGGATGTAACCATCAAGATGGCCTCGCATGCGATTGGGAAGCCCTATACGGGAGTGACCGGCGCAAATGTTTCCGAAGAAAAAATGAAACAATGGGTAGGTACCTACGAGTTTGACGGTGGGATCCTGCGGTTTATTACCTACGACAACGGAAGTTTATACAGTCAGCGGGAGGGTAGTACCGTGTTCAAATTGATGCCACTAAGCGAAAACACCTATAAATTTGAGGACACCTTTAGCGATTATGAGTTTTCCGTGGAAGACGGGAAGCGAGTGGCTACGTTTAAGTCGCGAATTCGTGAGGGCAAAGGAGTGGAGACTGCCAAAACCACTTCCGAAGAAAGAGAAGCGATCGAGGTAGATGCAGCCACTTTGGCCAACTACGTTGGGACTTACGAATTGCAGCCCGGCTTCGAGATAGTGATTACCACCGAGGGGAACCAGATCTTTGCACAGGCCACGGGACAACCCAAGCTGGAGATCTTTGCGCAATCGGAGACGTCCTTTTTCCTGAAAGCCGTAAAGGCCGATATCGAGTTTTCGACCGATGATAAGGGGATGGCGCAAGGCCTCACCCTGAGTCAGGGCGGTCGGCAAATGGAGGGCAAACGAATCTAGCGGCTTAACGATCGAAAAATAGAAACCACCTTTTTATAAGGTGGTTTTTTTGTTTTTCTGCGGAATCCATCTCGCACCTATAAAAAAAAGTTACCTTTTTTGTGATTTTTTGTCGTTCCCGCTTACTTATTCATCGAATCACCATCTTATGCGGCCGGAAACCGAATTTATTCAAACCATCAAAGACAATGAAGGGATCATTTACAAGATCACACGGGTGTATACCAACGATCGCGCTTCCCAGGAAGATCTGTACCAGGAGATCGTTTACCAGCTGTGGAAGTCGTTCGAGACCTTTGAGGGGAGGTCGAAGCGCAGCACCTGGATCTATCGCGTGGCGCTCAACACGGCCATCGCGTATCTGAATCGTGAGAAACGCCGAGGTCCTTCAGTCGCGTTGGATCTTGAGTTCGACGATCAATTTACAGAGGAGGATGAAGATTTGGAAGCAAAGCTTTCACTGCTGTATGACCACATCCAACGCCTGAACGTGATCGAAAAAGGATTGATCCTGTTGCACCTCGAAGGGCGCAGCTACGAGGAGATCGCTGCCATTACGGGTTTTAGCAAGTCGAATGTGGGCACCCGTTTGGGAAGGATCCGGCAGAAATTAAAGACGAATATTAAAAAATAGGAACCATGGAACTGGAAGAAATGAAAATGCTCTGGCAGCAAATGAGCCAAAAACTAGAACAACAACGATTAGTCACCGATCAAATCATCATAGAAATGACGCAACAGAAATACTCCAATCGATTTAACAAATTATACTTCTTCGAAAGTCTGGGCACCGTCGTATGCGTAGCGATCGCCATCCTGATATTGGTCAATTTCCGAAAACTGGATACCTGGTATTTGGTGACCTGCGGGGCCTTTGTTACCGCGTTCTTGTTGGTGATGCCCTTGCTTACGCTTCGTTCCTTACAGCGCATCAAACGACTGTCGGTTTCGCAGTTCAGTTACAAGGAAATGCTGGTTCGATTTGAGAAATCGAAGCATCGGGTGCTGTTATTGCAGCGAGGGAGCCTTATCCTGAGTGCGTTGCTTGCTGTGCTCATCCTACCGGTGTTTCAAAAAATATTTAAGAACGAGGATCTCTTTCAGCAGGACATTGAGTTATCGCTCTGGATCTCTGTTGGGGTCATGCTGTTGTTCTTGTTCTTCTTCGCACGCTGGGGGTATCGTTGTTACCAATCGGTTACCCGCTCTGCCGAAGGAATTTTGAAAGAGTTGGAAGAATAAGTTGCGAAATGCAAAGTTGAGTAGAGAATTCGCTGTGGTCGTACGCTGACAGCGAATTTTCTTTTTTAGCAAGATGTGCCTGGTTGTTTTTTCTGAAAAAATACGTGTTTTTACCTAGGGGAATTCGCGATCAATCATGCTATCTTGCTGGATACGAACCAACTGCTATACTAATGAAAGCCATTCTAGCCCTGGCCGTTACCCTGGTCACCGTCGTTTTAGTTACTTCCAATTGTGTTAATGAACAGGCAGCTTATGTGGCCTTATCGCATTCCGATGTAGAACCTAAAATAGAGGCCGTGATCGAGTTTTTGGCCGCCCAGAATTTTGCCGACAATCCAGATTGGAGACTCTTTCCGGAAAAGGACGCCCCTAAAGATGGCCTGAAACGATTGGGATTGCCTATTCATGGAAGATGGGTAAAGACCTTTGTGAATGAGACTGCCTATAAATTCCTCACCCAGGCAGTGACTCCGGACATTGTGCAGCCGATGGAGTTTCCTCCCGGCTCCTTTATTGTGAAGCAGAACTTCAGAAATAAGTTTGGCAAAGACGTTCCTATTGAACCTGCACTGGATTCGGTGGGGGTGATCACGGTCTTGTACAAGCCTGATCCTAAATTCAACTATTGCGCTACGCCTCACCTAAAACCGTACAACAGTGTGGATTGTTTGGGCGGCAATTGGTTTTATGGGTTCTTTTTTCCGAAGCAAATGAAGAAAGAACCACTTCCGGAACGCCTGCAACAAACGGTTGATTCGGTGAATGCCAATATTCCTTCCTTTTGCGTGAACTGCCATGCACCGGCTTTTAATACCGATTATGTGCGCACCCTGGATAACGAACGGAATCCGTTTTCGGTGGCCAGTAAAACTCCCTACTGCGATCGATTCCGCGACGGCGACCCAAAAGGAAATCTAACGGTGGAATCACCCGCCGATCTCGAAGAATTGAGAAGGCAGGTTATCACTTTTAATACAAATTTTGATTTAAGTTCCACCTTGCCCGGAGACGTTCCGGCCGATCCCACCCTGGTATTCAAATTCATGGGGGCGGATGCCACCCAGCGCATGTTCGACACCTACGCATGGAAATCGTTTATCGCGCTCAATTGGCCTAACAAGAATGGGCAACGCGGCGTGCCCAATACGGAGATGACATTTAGCGGTAACGAAACTTCGCCCACGGTATGGGAAACCTACAAGGCCACCTTTGAGGTGTTTCAACCGGGAACCATCGACTGGAATCCCGTAGACCAGCCCTGGAACGACGCCATGCCCGAGTTTGCACCACCCAGTTGCCAGGACGTCGATTACGACTTCGTGATCACCATGGCTTCCAAAACACGCGATGTGGCCAATGAAACTGGACAGGCTTTTGCCGGGAGTTTTGGCTACCTGGTGGATCAAAACAAAAACCGGGTGCGTTATGAGGTGTTGTTCAATCAAACCGAATTCGAGTACCTGATAGGCGAGGGAAGAGCCGCCAGCCTGAACCTTACACCAAGCGGCCCCAAAGGTTTGGAGAACAAGGTGCGCTTTCCGGACACTCGCACCGATACCGTGCGAGGTCAAGGTTCGATCGAGATCAAATCGGCCTGGAAGGAACTCTGTGTGGACGAGAGTTGCAAGCAACGTGATGGGAAGAACCGAGCTGAGGCCGAAAAACGCTATTTGGTAAGGGATGCCTTGATCTACGATTCTGAAACGAAGACATGTCGTACAGCCCCCATGGCGCTGGTTGGACTTCATATCGCCCGTAAGACCTACTATGCACCCCAGTGGATATGGATCACTTTTGAGCACAAAGACAACGTACCTGATGCCGGTGCCGAGAACCCTACCGGGACCTTCTTCGATCCGGCACTCGCGAAAGAGGCGGAAAATATGGATTGTTACCAATACCCGTTCCTGTATCCATTTCCGAAGGTGAAGGACTGCCCCAATGTGGATCTCAATCGTTTCATGCCTGAATTAGGAGACGCCCCCAATCAACTTACACGTTTGATCCCAATCGATAGTATCGCGAATGAACGCAATCTGGCGTTTCAGGAAGAATTAAAGAAGATCGACTCACCCTTTGCCAACTATATACTGGTCGATACGCAGTGGCCCTTGAACGGCAGGGGACAGGATGGCCTCGTTAACACTCTCAATTGTAAGGACAATGGCATGGGCGATGACTGTTTTACCATGGTTCCACGATTTCTGCGGAATAGTGTGATCGAATCGTATATGGCAACCTACTGCGAGGTAGACGGCAAGCCCAAGCAGGTAAGCAATCGAAGTTGTATGAGTTGTCACGGTTCGGCCGGAGCCGACATGAGCTATGTTTTTCTCGATGCAGTTTCGCAGCGAATTGAGCTAAAGTCTGATGAAGACTAGCTCGATCGGCTTTCCGATCAGTTGAAACAAAGCCGGATGAGGATAATTCCGCAGCCGAAAACAGGAAAAACCCTATTTAAATTACGTACAAATACGTACGAAAATTCTTAATAAATGTCCTATCTTTGAACTGTACCTAAGAAACCGCTTAAGACAACCAATTACATGAAAACGCAAGAAACAACCTCACACAACGAATTGATCAGCGAGCAGACTAAGGATCAATACTCTAGAGCGATTAGGGAAGCCATCGAAATGCAGTTGGCATCGATCCGATATTCATGCGGTGAATCGGAATAAGTAACCTATAACCTCACGACATTACTGTTCACAAAGAAGACACTATTTACAAAAAGTAGTTTACCATTCTCCCAGAACGAACGGAACAATACATCGTCGACCATATAGACAACGCTTCCGCGACCCATTCGTTCTTCTCCAAATACCATAGAATTGCTCAATCGTGCCTTGGCATCCTTTCCGGAGAAGCCGGCTACACTTTTTGCATCATCCTTTATATAGCCTACATTGAAACCACCGTCCAGAAAAGAGAAAGACGCGCTTCCTAATTTCAAACTATGGTAGGTGTCGCCAAAACCGAAGGCCATGGGGTGTGAAGGATCCATGGTGATCTCGTAAATGCTTCCGGTGATAAAATCCTTTACGCTGGATCGTTCCCGCATATTGTAGGGAATCAACTTGTCAGCATTTTCATCGCCTTCTTCATCGCTATCGTCGTCTCGTTCGTTCCGCGCCAGACTGAAGCCGTCCTTACCGCTAAAAGCGTTCAGGGCACGCCCAATGGCGATCACCTTTCCACCACCACGGATCCAGGTGCGTAGTGCTTCCAGATCGCTTTCTTCGAGCACGCTGTAATAAAATCCGTTGGGAACTACCAACACATCAAAATTGGCCAGCGCTCGGGCTCCGAAATCATCTGTATTGATCGAAGTAATGGGATAGTGCAGCTGGGTTTCGAAGAAATGCCAGATGGCACCATAGCTCAGTGAAGAAGTGCCTTCTCCCTGTAAAACAGCAATACGGTTTTTTGGTACCATTTTGATATCCGGCGATCCAAAATCGGTTCCATTGTCACTAAAACTGGTAGGAGTGGAATACAAACTCCTGCCATGCTTGTTGGCGATCTTAGTCACCAGGCTGGCGAACTCGGTGTTGGTGCGGTTGTCGCTCTTGGTGATCACCAAACTTCCTTTTGCGAATTTACGACCATTGAAACTCAGGTCTTTCTCCGAAAATCGCACTCGAATATTATTTTTGAGCAATTCGGAAAGAAAACGCGCATCGTCCATGCTATTCCACGACACCAGGTATCCCGCGGCGTTGTTGTAAACCTGATTCACTTCCTTGCTAGCAGGGTTGGTTCCGTTGGCGGTAACCAGTGCGGTTGAAGCCACACAATCCAATCCATAGGCGTAGGGGACGCTCCAGGCGGTAATATCATAGGTCAGGGGTTCACTTAGTTTGGCGTCCGGTTCAAAAAGTACTTTTACCATTTTTCCTTTTGGCTGGTTGGTACTTACCACCAACGCTCCATTGGAGTCCATGCTGTAGCCTCCTGCGTAGCCTGTACCGCGTATGGTTCCTCCATTGGAAAAACCATATTCGATCTCATGCATGTCAAGAAGCTTGGTAAGGGCATTGATCTTGTCCGGGTGCCCTTTGAGGACATAACTCTTGTATTTCAGGTTGCCGTTTTGGAAGAATTTTTTGAATTCAGTATTCAACCTACGCGCATTTTTTGAGGAGATCTCCACCGTGGAAAGCCCGGTGGTATTGTGATGGGCCACACGATCCACCAACGTGAGCTCGAATCCATCGTCGTTCATGATACCCAGACCCGCTCTACCGTGTCCTGCCTGTTCGTAAGTCATTCCAATAGCACCCATGAAAATTGGATAGGTGTCCCCATAACTGGGGTATAAGAGGTCAAATCGCTCCCGCGTGAAGAACAACCATCCTTCGGCATCAAAATAACGGGCATGATTTTTACCAATCTCCACCTGGAAATCTCGTTGGAAATCGGTGATCACCTCATGGAACGGCTCGGCAGCCGGTGCGAAATAATAGGGTTCGTTGATGCCTTGTTCGTGGAAATCCACGTGTACATGGGGCATCCATTGGTTGTATATCTTTAGTCGTTGCTGAGTCTCTACCTGAGTAGCCCAAGCCCAATCCCTGTTGAGGTCGAAGAGATAGTGATTAGGGCGTCCTCCGGGCCAGGGTTCGCTATGCTCGGTGGCCACCTGGTTGATATTGTACGGAGTAGCCTTGACCTGGTTATACCAGTTGGCGTAGCGATCTCTTCCATCGGGATTTACACAAGGATCAATAATGACCACCGTATTTTCCAGCCAAGCCTGTTTTTGGGTGACAAGTTCATAAATGGTTTGCATGGCTGCCTCGGTTGCCGACGCCTCGTTCCCATGGACATTATAACTCAACCAAACAATGGCAACATCCGGATCGGCACTCCCGCTCTCAATGCCAATATTTTTTAGGTTGTTGGAGCGAATGGTCTCGATATTCGCCATATTCTGAGGCGAGGAAATAACGGCATAAGTGAGTGGTCTTCGCTCATTGGTCTTACCGTAGCTGTCGTAAGTTACCATAGTGCTGTTTTCAGCTACGTGTTCGAAGTAGTTTACCACGTCGGCATGTCGGGAAAACTCGGTTCCGATCTCATATCCTAAAAACTCAGATGGCGACTGCAACTGCGCTAATGCAATTGGGGAAATAAGAAGAAAGAAGATGCTCAGAAATTTGGTCATAGCAG